>JANMPV010000184.1:0-2096 GCA_031370045.1 Novosphingobium sp.
TGGCTCAAGCCGGAACTGGTCGCCGAGATTGCCTTTGCCGAGTTCACCGCAGACGGATCGGTCCGCCACGGCAGCTTCCTGGGCCTGCGCGGCGACAAACCGGCCAAAGACGTGAAACCAGAAAAGCCCGCCGCTCTCCCACCGGCTGAAACCGTCAAAATCTCAAACCGGGACCGCGCGATCTTCGATAGCGGCCAGACCAAAGGCGATCTGGCCGATTACTATGCGCAAATCGCCCCGCTGATGCTGCCGTTCGCCGCCGCCCGCCCCGTCAGCCTGGTCCGCTGCCCCCAGGGCCGCGGCAAAAAATGCTTTTTCCAGAAGCATGACGCCGGAACTTTCGGCGCCCACGTCCACCATGTGCCGATCATCGAAAAGGACGGCGGAACCGAGGATTACCTGTGGCTCGACAGCGCCGAAGGGCTGCTGAGTTGCGTCCAGATGGGGACGATCGAGTTCCATGGCTGGGGCAGCCGTGCGGGCAACGTCGAGCGTCCCGACCGTCTGGTCATCGATCTCGACCCGGATGAGGGGCTGGACTTTAAAGCGGTCAAAAGCGCGGCCAAGGACATCCACGATCGGCTTGAGGACATGGGTCTGGTCAGCTTCGCGATGCTATCGGGGGGCAAGGGGGTCCACGTCGTGGTGCCGCTAGAGCCGGGGCACTCGTGGGAAGCGCACAAGGATTTCGCGCGCCGCTTTGCCGAGGCACTGGCGCTGGCCGAACCCGACCGGTTCGTCGCGACGATGAGCAAGGCCAAGCGCGTCGGCAAGATCTTCATCGACTGGCTGCGCAACCAGCGCGGCGCGACCGCCATACTACCCTACTCCGCCCGCGCCCGCGAAGGCGCGCCGGTGGCGGTGCCGGTGACGTGGGGCGAGCTCGAGGGGTTCGAACATGCGCATCCCTGGTCAATCGGCGATGGCGATGCGGTGTTGCGCCGAGCAAAGGGCAAAGGCTTGGCGGGCTGGGGTTTCGCTGCTCAAAAGCTGCCTGATTTTTAGGTCGGATAGGCCTGCGCAAATGCTGCCGCCGCGCCCAGAAGTCCGGGCTGGGGATGGACGATCAGCTTGACCGGCAGCTCTGCCATCATCCCGGCAAAGCGCCCCTTGGCGGTGTAGCGTTCGGCAAATCCTGAGCGCACCAGGTGGTCGCGCAGCCGCAAGCCCAGGCCACCGGCGATCACCGTGGCCGATGCCCCCTGCGCCAGCGCGAGGTCGCCCGCAACGCTGCCAAGCGCAAGGCAGAAGCGGTCGAGCGCGGCGGCGGCGAGGCTGTCGCTCCCGCTCATCGCCAGCTGCCACAACGTCTTGTCATCGGTCTCGAGCAGCGCCTTGCCCTCCAACCGGGCGAGCGTGGCATGGATTTCGGCAAGCCCGGGGCCCGCCACCACCCGCTCGACCGAAACCCGGGTGTAGCGATCGCGCAACCGCGCAAGGATCGCGTCCTCGATGGCGTCGAGCGGGGCGAAATCGATGTGCCCGCCCTCGGTCGCCGAGATGCGGTAGCCGCGCGCATCGCGCCAGACGTGCGCGACCCCCAGCCCGGTACCGGGACCAACCACGCTGATTGTCCCTTCGCCCGGCAGCGGGATATCGGGTCCGCTCAGGTGGAGGAAATCCGCTGCGTCAGCTTGCGCCACCGCATGGCCGACCGCGGCGAAATCGTTGATCAGGACGTGACGCTCGACCCCCAGTTTCTCGTCGATCAGCGCCGGGCGGATGATCCACGGGTTGTTGGTGAACCGGATGATCTCGCCCTGCACCGGCCCGGCCACCGCGATCGCCGCGGCAGCGGGCAGCGCCCGGCCCAGGCTCGCGCCGAATGCCTCCCACGCGGTCTGGAAGCTGGCGTGTTCGGCGGTCTTGAGCGTGGTTTCGGGACCGAGCCGGACGACCTTGCCGCCCGCCACTTCAGCCAGCGCAAACCGCGCGTGGGTGCCGCCAATGTCGACGGCGACGAGTTCGGTCATTCCCTAGACCCCATTCCCAATCCCGCTCATGTCGAGCGAAGTCGAGACACGTCGCTCAAAGGTCGGCCGTTTCGCGCGTCCCGCGACATCGCGCGGGATGAGCGACCGTTGTGGTATGCGCCT
>JANMPV010000311.1:0-4929 GCA_031370045.1 Novosphingobium sp.
ATCTTGCCTCAAGGCGTTCGAGCCGTTCGGCTTGCGCGGCAAGCTGAGCCTTGAGTGCCGCGACCTCGGCCTTGAGCGCTTTCTGATTAGCAAGCGCCGGACTTGCGGTCATAAACGCAGTCGTCGCTAGCAGCAGTGCAAGTCTCTTCATCGTTGTATTTCCCCGGGAATGTTTGTGTTGAATCAGGCGGGCTGGTCCGAAGCGGCAGGAAGGGTTGTCGGGGCGCAAGTTGAAACGCCGACGCCGCCGATCCGCGGGTCGCTGTCGATCCGCTGGTCACTGCCGAATTGTGAGGATTTGCGCATGAGGGCTCCGCGATTGTCGGCACCCGATCGGTTCGGGGTTACGACGCGTTATTGCGAAACATTCTCACTTGCAACAGTTATTGCGACTGATTCGCAGGATTGCGATCCTCTGCCCAGGCGCGTATTGAGGATGAAAAGCCTTAGCGCACCCGGTTGTCCACCAGACTTGCGACTACGCCGGGATCGGCCAGCGTCGAGATATCGCCCAGGTTCCCCGTATCGTTCTCGGCAATCTTGCGCAGGATGCGGCGCATGATCTTGCCGCTGCGGGTCTTGGGGAGGCTTGGGGCAAACTGGATCGCGTCGGGTGACGCGATCGGGCCGATTTCTTTGCGGACCCACTGGCGCAGCGCGGTGCGCAAGGCGTCGTCGCCTTCCTCGTTCGCGTTGAGTGTAACGTAAGCGTAGATCCCCTGCCCCTTGATCTCGTGCGGCATGCCGACCACCGCGGCCTCGGCCACCTTGGGATGGCTGACGAGCGCACTCTCGACCTCGGCGGTGCCCATGCGGTGGCCGCTGACGTTGATAACGTCATCGACCCGCCCGGTGATCCAGTAGTACCCGTCCTCGTCCCGCCGACAGCCGTCGCCGGTGAAATAAAGCCCCGGGTAGGTCGAAAAATAGGTCTGGAAGAACCGTTCGTGATCGCCCCACACGGTGCGCATCTGGCCGGGCCATGATTTGCTGATGCACAAGTTGCCCGACGTCGCGCCGGCCAGCTCGCCACCTTGTGCATCTACCAGCAGCGGATAGACCCCCGGCAGCGGCATGGTCGCGCTGCCCGGTTTGGTTTTCACTGCGCCCGGCACCGGCGCGATCAGCGTGGCACCGGTTTCGGTCTGCCACCAGGTATCGACGATCTCGCAGCGACCCTCGCCGACGATGCGATGATACCAGTCCCACGCCTCCGGATTGATCGGCTCGCCGACGGTGCCGAGCAGGCGGATCTGCGAACGGTCGTGCGCTTTCACGAAGCTGTCACCCTCGCGCATCAGCGCGCGGATCGCGGTGGGTGCGGTGTAGAAGATCGTCACGCCCAGGCGGTTGGCGGTCTCCCAGAAGCGCCCGTGATCGGGATAGTTGGGGACGCCGTCGAACATCACGGTGCTCGCCCCGTTGGCGAGCGGGCCATAGACAACGTAGCTGTGCCCGGTGACCCAGCCGACATCGGCGGTACACCAGAATAGGTCGTTATCGCGTGCCCCGAACAGCAGATCGAACGTCGCGGCACACCACAGCAGATAGCCGCCGGTGGTGTGGAGCACGCCCTTGGGTTTGCCCGTGCTGCCGCTGGTGTAGAGGATGAACAGCGGGTCCTCGGCATTCATCGGTTCGGGCAAGCACTGGTCGCCAACCGCCTCGCGCGCATCGTGCCACCACACGTCGCGCGCCGGGTCGAAGCCGACCTCTGCACCGGTGCGGCGGACCACCAGCACCGTCTCGATGCTCGGGCAATTCGCCACCGCAGCGTCGGCGTTTGCTTTGAGCGGTATACGCTTGCCGCCGCGGCAACCCTCGTCAGCGGTGATCAGCAGTTTGGAATCGCAATCCTGGATCCGGTTGGCGAGGCTGTCGGGCGAAAACCCGCCGAACACCACCGAATGGATCGCGCCAACGCGGGCGCAGGCGAGCATCGCCACCGCCGCCTCCGGGATCATCGGCATATACAGCGTGACACGGTCACCCTTCTCAACGCCCTGGGCCTTGAGCACGTTGGCCATCCGGCACACTTCGCCGTGAAGTTCGCGGTAGGTCAGGACCCGCCCTTCCCCCGGCTCGTCGCCCTCGAACACGATCGCCGTCCGCTCGCCGCGTGTCGCAAGGTGGCGGTCGAGACAGTTTACGCTGAGGTTGAGCTCGCCGTCGGCGAACCAGCGAACCTGGAAATCGGCCTCGTGAAACGAACTCTCGTCGGCGAGTGTTGGAAATTTGCTCCACGACAGACGCCCCGCTTCGGCCAGCCAGTAGGCTGCCGGGTCGGCAGCAACCGCAGTATGCGCCGCAGCAAGCGCGGCGGCATCGCGCGGGGTCGCGGGGAAAGTCTGGATCATGGCATCCTCGGGCGTTGCGAAACTGCACCGTGCCACACCGGGGACAGGTCCTGCAATCCGCGCGCCGCTTGCGCCGACTTCAAGCGGGCCTTAAGTGCGTTCCGTCTCCTGCAGCCGAGCGCAAAACCCCATGTCCCTCCCCAAGTTGCCGTGGCCAGGTGTGCTGCTGGCATTGCTCGGCACCACGGTCATGCTGGTTTCCGGCGTTGGCGCCGTGCTGAGCGGTGCGATCCTGCTGCTGTGGCTGGGGACGCTGTACATCGCCCGCCCTGCGCCTGCCGTGCCGCGCCCCAGTGCTGGCGGGGTCCAGTTCACCCGCACCCGCATGGAAAGCCTGATGGAGCCGCTCGGCGTGCCGCTGGTCATGCTCGATCGCGACCGGATCCAGTTCGCCAATGCCGCTGCGCGCGAAGTGCTGGGCGGGCATATTCTGGGTCAGGACGTCCGCATGGCGCTGCGCCATCCCGATGCGGTCGCGCTGCTTGAAAGTGGCGGCACCGCGACGATCCCCGGGCTTACCGCGCCGCGCAGCATCTGGCAGGTCTCGCGTCGCCAGATCGACGAGCGCTTCTCGATGGTCGAGCTGATCAACCGCACCGCCGAAGCCGATATCGATCGCGCCCACACCGATTTCGTCGCCAACGCCAGCCATGAGCTGTCGACTCCGCTGGCCTTGATCATCGGCTATGTCGAGACCCTGGCCGAAGGCGAGGCGAAGGTCGACACCGCGACCGCGCGCAAATTCCACGCGACCGTGCTGCGCGAGGCGCGGCGCTTGCAGAATCTGGTCCAGGATCTGATGTCGCTCTCGCGGATCGAGGCCGAGAAGCACGATCGCCCGCGCGAACTGGTCGATCTGGGCCACCTTGCCGCCAGCGTCGCCACCGACCTTTCTGCGAACCACGGCGACGGTCGGGTGCTGGTCGAATGGCCGCGTCAGCCCGCGATGATCGAAGGCGACCGCAGCCAGCTCGACCAGCTGCTGCACAATCTGATCGACAACGCACTCAAGTATGGCGACCCGGACGAGCCGGTAAAGGTTACGGTGGAGACTTCGGCCAAACAAGTCACTCTGGCAGTCGAGGATGGCGGTGCCGGCATCCCCGCAGAACACCTGCCCCACCTCACTCGCCGCTTCTATCGCACCGATCCGGGCCGCAGCCGCGCGGCGGGGGGCACCGGGCTGGGGCTGGCGATCGTCAAGCACATCGTGGAAAGACACCAGGGGCGGCTCGACATCGCCAGCACACTGGGCAAGGGAACGACGATCACGGTTCGCTTCAAGGCTACGGCCAGCGATGAGCCGACCGACGAGGAGCCGAACGAGAGAGGATTGTCATGAAGCTGTCACACGACGTCCACATGGGCGCGGCAGCACATTTCCGTGAAAGGCTTTCTGCAATGTTGTCCAAACCGATTCTCTTGGCTTCTGCCGCGCTTCTCGCCAGCGCCGCGCTCACCGGCTGCGGCGGCCAGCAGACCGCCTCGCGCGCCAACGTCCGCGCGGTCGGCTCGTCCACCGTGCTGCCGTTCGCCAAGGCCGTCGCCGAGGAAATGGCCAAGGCCACCGGGATGCCTGCCCCGATCGTTGAATCGACGGGCACGGGCGCAGGGATGAAGCTGTTCTGCGCCGGGGTCGGCGTCCAGCACCCCGATATCGAGAACGCCTCGCGCCGGATGAAGAAGTCCGAGTTCGAGGATTGCGTGAAGAACGGCGTGAAGGACATCGTCGAAATCCAGGTCGGGCTCGACGGGATCGCGTTTGCCGAAGCCACCGGCGGTCCCGGCATGGAACTGACCCAGGCGGACATCTACAAGGCGCTCGCCAAGAACCCGTTCGGCAAGCCGCAGACCGCCAAGACCTGGAAGGACGTCAACCCGGCGCTCTCCGACGAGCCGATCCTGGTCTACGGCCCGCCCTCCACCTCGGGCACGCGCGATGCCCTAAAGGAGCTGATCCTGGCCAAAGGCTGCGAGACCGATCCGGCGATGAAGGCGCTCAAGGACAGCGACAAGAAGGCCTACGACGCCAACTGCACCGAAGTTCGCGAAGACGGCGCCTATGTGGACTCGGGCGAGAACGACAACCTGATCGTCCAGAAGCTCGAAGCCAATCCCAAGGCGATCGGCGTGTTCGGGTTCTCGTATCTCGAATCCAACGCCGATAAGATCAAGGGGCTCAAGGTCGGCGGGATCGTCCCGACCTATGCCTCGATCTCGGACTTCAGCTACCCCGGCGCGCGCCCGCTCTACATCTACGTCAAGAAGGCGCACCTCGAGGCGATCAAGGGCCTCAAGGAATACGTCGCCGCCTGGACCACGAGCTGGAGCAAGGACGGACTGCTGGCCAAGAAGGGCATGGTCGTCGCCCCCGATGCGGTCCAGGCGACCAGCCTGATGGCTGCGACGGACTTCGCCACGCTCGACGGCGCGAGCCTCAAGTAACCGCTGACCCGTGTCGTCGCCGGCCATCCTGATCCTCCTTGCCTTCGGGTTGGGCCTTGTCGGGTGGCTGGCGGCGCGGTCGCGGGCGTGGGCGTTCCAGCGCGCCTCGCGCCAGCGGTTGCACTCG
>JANMPV010000190.1:0-3295 GCA_031370045.1 Novosphingobium sp.
CTGCCCCCGAACTTGTCGAAGCGGCGATAGCGCAAGTCGAGCGGCTCGACAGCGCGATCAACGCGGTGGTCTATCGTGATTTCGACCAGGCTCGCGCGCTCGCTGCCGGGCCTTTGCCCGACGGCCCGTTCACGGGCGTACCGTTCCTGGTCAAGGACTTCGGCATCGGCATGGCCGGCTGGCCTTGCACCAGCGGCAGCAGGTTCTGCGCCGATGTGGTGGACGCCGAGGACACCGGCTTGACCCGGCGTTATCGCGAGGCCGGAGTGGTGATGCTGGGCCGCGGGGCCTCGTCCGAGTACGGCATAGTCGGCAATGTCGAGACTTCGCTGTTCGGTCCGACCCGCAATCCGTGGAACACCGACCACATCGCGGGAGGCTCCTCGGGCGGTTCGGCGGCCGCGGTGGCAGCGGGGATCGTGCCGATGGCGCACGCCTCGGACGGGCTCGGCTCGATCCGCATTCCGGCGGCGTGCTGCGGGCTGGTGGGGATGAAGCCCACCCGCGACCGTGTCCCCAACCTGCCCGACGGGTTCGACTACGCGATGGGGTTCTGCGTCGATCATGTGGTGACGCGCAGCGTGCGTGACAGCGCCGCCATGCTCGATGCGACGGGCGTAGCTGAGCCGGGTTCGCCTTATGCGATACCGGCCAAGGCTGGGGCATATCTCGACGAGGTCGCGCGCAGCCCCGGCAAGCTGCGCATCGCCTGGTCGCCCGATACGCCGTCAGGCGCGCCGCTCGACGCCGCGGTGCTGGCGGTGCTCGAACTCACGGCACAGTCGCTGGCGGCGCTGGGGCATGAGGTGCGCGAGGAATCACTCGGCGTCGATCATCGCGCGGTAGCGCGGGCGCGGGCGCCGGTATCGGCGGCGAACTTCGCTGCGGGGATGCGCCGGGTGATCGACAGGATCGGCCGCGAGCCGCGCGAGGATGAGCTCGAGCCGATGACCTGGGCGGCCTTGCAGGGATCGCGCCTGGTCACCGGCGAGCAGGCGTTCCTGGGGTATCAGGAACTGCGCATGCTGACCCGCGGGGTGGTCGAGCGGTTTGACCACTTCGATGTGTACCTGTGTCCGGTGATGAGTGCCCCGCCGCCGCGGATCGGGTTCTCCGATCCGGCCAGCGTGACCCCGCGCGATCTCGCCAAGAAGCAGATGGCGCTGTTCCCGTTTGCCGCCTTGTTCAATTTCACCGGGCAGCCCTCGCTCTCATTGCCGCTGGGGATGAGTGCGCAGGGCCTGCCGATCGGGATGATGTTCACCGCGCGCTATGCCGACGAGGCGACGCTGTATCGGTTGGCCGGTCAGCTCGAAAAAGAGCTGCCGTGGGCGCAGCGCCGCCCGCAGGTATGGGCATGAGCGAGTGGCGAAACTGGTCGGGCAGCGTCGTCGCTCACCCCGCAGCAATCGCTAAGCCGCGCGACGAGGCGGAGCTGGCAACGATCGTACGCACCGCAGCGCAGGTGCGCGTCACCGGCGCCGGCCACTCGTTCATGCCGCTGTGCGAAACGACGGGTACGCTGGTGTCGCTGGACGACATGGCGGGCGACCTGATCGTGGCGCCCGACCGGCAAAGCGTCGATGCGCCCGCCGGGTGGAGCCTCAAGCGCCTGACGCAGGAGCTGTGGGCAAACGGCCTGTCGCTCCCCAACCAGGGCGACGTCAACCCGCAGTCGCTTGGCGGCGCGCTGGCGACCGGCACGCATGGCACGGGCAAGGGCCTCGGTTCGCTCGCGGCGCTGGCGCAGTCGTTCCGGCTGGGGCTGGCCGACGGCAGCATCGTCGATTGTGACCAGACCGCCGAGCCCGAGCTGTTCGAGGCGCAGCGTCTGTCGCTGGGCCTGCTGGGCATCGCGACCCGGGCGCGCATCGAGGTGATCCCCGCGCTCCATCTTGAGGAGCGGATCGAGCAACGACCGCTCGCCGAGGTGCTCGAGCATTTGCCTCACCTTGCCGCCGCCACGCGGCACATGGAGTTCTTCCTGTTCCCCTACGCCGGATCGGTCACGCTCAAGACACTGCACCCCACCGCCGCTGCCGAACTGGCCGAGGAGGACGGCGACGACCGCGTCTTTCAGGCCTGTTGCGATCTCGCCGCCGCCGCGCCGCGCAGCGTGCCGATGATCCAGCGGACGCTGGCGAAGCTGACCCGCTCATCCCGGCGGGCGGGTCCGGCGTGGCGCATCTTCCCGTCGGAACGGACGGTGCGCTTCGAGGAAATGGAGTACGAGATACCCGTCGCCAACGCCGCCGCGGCGCTGCGTGAGGCGCTCGACTTGGTACGCACCCGCCGGATGCCGTTGATCTTTCCGTTCGAATTCCGGGTGGTAGCGGGCGACGATATCTGGCTGTCACCGTTCCACGCCGGACCTTGCGCCTCGATTTCGGTCCATCAATATGCGCCGATGCCATGGTCAGAGCATTTCGCCGAGCTGGAAGCGGTTTTCCGGGCGCATGGCGGGCGACCCCACTGGGCCAAGCGTCACACCCTGACCAGCGCCGACGTGCGCGCGCTGTACCCAAAGGCCGAAGCGTTCGGGCGGGTGCGCAAACGCTTTGATCCACAAGGAAAATTCATGAACGACCACTTGCGCCAGCTGTTCGATTTCTCGCTGTGAGTAGCGATACCGCGAGCCACCGGCTTCACGCCTACCTGATCGGCCAGCCGGGATCGCGCGACCGGCTCAACACCCCGGCGCTGCTGCTCGATCTCGCGGCGTTCGAGCGCAACGTCGCGCGGATGGCGGAGTTTGCGCGCAAGCATGGCCTGGCCCTGCGACCCCACGCCAAGTCGCACAAGAGCGCCGACATCGCGCGCGCCCAAATCGCGGCGGGCGCGGTGGGGCTGTGCTGCGCCAAGCTGGGCGAGGCCGAGGCGCTCGCCGCCGAGGGCATCGACGGGCTGCATCTCACCTCGCCGGTGGTGACGCCGCCCGCGATTGCGCGGCTCGCCGCGTTGTCGCGGCGCATGGCATCGCTTAGCGTCGTGGCCGATCACCCCGACGAGGTCGATGCGCTCGCCAGCGCGGCGCAAGGCGGCCCGCCGCTGACGGTGTTCGTCGACATCGATCCGGGCATTTGCCGCACGGGCGTCGTGTCGCCCCACGACGCTGTCGCGCTTGCCCACCGCATCGTCGAACGCCCGAGTTTGCGCTACGGCGGCGTCCAGTTTTATTGCGGCGCGCAGCAGCATATCCAGAGCTTCGCCAAGCGCCGCGAGGCGATCGCCGAACGCACCGGATACCTGAGCACCTGCCTGGCCGAGCTTGCCGCCGCGGGTCTTTCGCCCAAGG
>JANMPV010000199.1:0-2604 GCA_031370045.1 Novosphingobium sp.
CAGAGCGCGGGAGGCTCCCTTGCCAGCCCGCTCGCGCGCCTCGGCCGCCAGGGTGAGAGCTTCGCTCATAGCCGTGACCTTTCCGAATTACGGTGTTGATACCCCGCCGCGCCTCCAGGGATGACCATGGCGGGGAGCGGGCCCGTTAGGGGGGTTTGGCGGGAAACGCAAGGGCTGCTCTCCCCCTCCCGCAGGCGGGAGGGGTTAGGGGTGGGCGCGAGCGAAGCGAGTTGAGCCGACAGGCCCACCCCGCTGCGACTAAGCAGCAAGCTGCCAAGTCTCGCTGCCCCTCCCGCTTGCGGGAGGGGGATCTACCGCTATTGCACCCGCTTCACCGCAAACCCCCGCGCCGCCAGCATTTCGGGCAGCCCGTCGATCCCGGCCACGTGCGCCGCACCCACCGCCACGAACGGGCGCTTGCCCGCGTTGAGCATGGCTTCGATCTGCTCGGCCCAGCGCCGGTTGCGCGCCACCAGCAGCGCCTCACGCAAGCGCGGGTCGGCCATCATTCCGGAATGCGCCTCGCGGTCGAGCGTGGCGACGTCGCCCTCCGCCCAGGCCTTGACCAGCTTCTTGTCCGATGCATCGCCCTCGCTTTCGGCCACCACCGCGCCCAGCAGCGAACGCTGCTCGCGCGCCGAGAGCGTGTCGAACAGGCTGAGCTGGCCTTCGAGCGTCTCCAGCCCGACAACCGGGCGTTTGCCCGCAGCCATGAGCAGCGCGCGATCGGCACCGTTGTCGGGATCGAACCCATTCCTGGCTTCCAGCGCGAACGACAGGGTCAGCGCCGCCGCCCAATCTTCCAGGCTCGCGAACTGCGCGGGCTGAAGCCGGGTTTTGGCCAAAGCCGCGCGCAAAACTTCACGCCGGGCGGGATCGACGCGCTGTTCCAGCGGCGGTTGGCCGGGGGTAGTGCCCAACCGCACGAACGCCGCGCGCGCCGCGTTCTCATCCGCCGGATCGATGATTTCTAGGACCAGCGTGGTGCTTTGCCCGATTGCCCGGTCGATCGCCGGGGTTTTCCATGCGAGGCCATCGGGCAGGGCGTGGACCGTGCCGAACAGGAACCCCTTCGCGCCATCGGGGCCGGTAACCTCCCACAACGCGGGGTGCTTCAGATCGACAGGGGCAGAATGGCACGCAACCAGGGCGAGCAGTGCGGACAGGATCAAACGGCGCACTTTAGCTCCCCATTCGGCTAAGTCAGTGGACGTGCTTCGACAGGCTCAGCATGAGCGGAACCTGGGGTATGGCGCACAAATAAGAAAGTCCGCTCAGCCTGAGTCTGTCGAAGGCCCCCGCACAACACGCAACGTCACTGCAACCGTGTCGCCGCCAAACCGCGCGCAGACAACTGCTCCTGCACGCTCCCCGGCCCCGCCAGATGGCCCGCGCCCACCGCCAGAAACACCGTGCCCGGTTTGTCCAGCCGCGCCTTGATCCAGTCCGCCCAAGCCTTGTTGCGGCGGGTGAGCAGCAGTTCGGTCAGCCCGGCGTCGGATTCCTCGGCGTTCATCGTCCTGGCCAGCCCATCGGCATCGCCTTCGCCCCACTCGCCGATCAGCGTGTCGATCTGCGCGGTGACCTCATCAAGATTATCGACCACCTGGCGCAGATAGGCGAGTTGACCCGCCTCGGGCAGCGAATCGAACAGGCCAAGCTGGTAGGCTGCGGTCTCCAGCGCCTCCTGCCCCTTGCCGGCAGCCCTGGCCTTGGCGGCGAGCTGGATTTCGACGCCTTCCTCCAGCTTGAACCCGGATTTCAGCAGCGGCAGCGATGACAGCACCACCGCAGCGTACCACGGCTTGAACCGGTCGAGCGCGACGGCGGGGATCGCGGCCTTGGTCAGCGCCGCATCGTAAGCCACGCGATCGGTCTCGCTCAGCTTGGCGCGCAGGCTCTGCCCCTCGGGCAGCATCGCACTGGCGAGCAGCGTCTGCGCGGTGTCCATGCTCCCGACATCGGCGATCTCGGTGACGAGCGTGGCCGATTCGCCGAACGCCTGCGCCACCTGCCCGCCGAACCACGGCATCCCCGGACGCAGCGCGTGGATCGTGCCGAACAGATAGATCGTGGTGTCGGCATCCTTGACCAGCCACAGCGCCGGATGCAGCGGCGGCGGCGGAATTTCGCGCAGCACCGGGGCGATGGACTTGGGAAAGCTTTGTGGATCGGCCAGCGCGGGAGTCGCCCCGAACGAGGCGAGCGTAAGCGCCGTGGCGAGGCGGCGGGGCAGGGCGGTCAGGAATTTGCGAAGTGTCATGGCCGCCTCCTATGCCCGCAGGCGATGAACGAACCCTTGCAGCCAGGCAACCCATCCGCCATTGGCCGCGCGCATGAGCGCACCGGTTAAACCCTGTTTCCAGGACATGATCCTTACGCTCCACGCGTTCTGGGCGGCGCAGGGTTGCCTGATCCTCCAGCCGTACGACATGCGGATGGGTGCGGGCACCTTCCATACCGCCACCACCTTGCGCGCGCTGGGCCCCGAACCGTGGAACGCGGCGTTCGTCCAGCCCTGCCGCCGCCCCACCGACGGCCGCTATGGCGAGAACCCCAACCGCCTCCAGCACTATTACCAGTACCAGGTGATCCTCAAGCCGA
>JANMPV010000315.1:0-4747 GCA_031370045.1 Novosphingobium sp.
GCGAAGGTGCGCGCTGCCTCGCCCCCTCACCAACTACGACTAGGCGCTTGCAGCGCCAAGTCTTCGTATCCTCTCCCACCAGGGGAGAGGGGAATTGCGCGCCTCCCCGCCTGAAGCTAACAGCCGCGCATGACCCAGACCAACATCCGTCACGCGCTTTTCACCAAGCGCGCCGACGATTTCGCCCAGTGGTACCAGGAAGTGATCTCCGAGGCCGACATGGCCGAAGAATCGGGGGTGCGCGGGTGCATGGTGATCAAGCCGTGGGGCTATGGCATCTGGGAACGGATGCAGAAGCTGCTCGATGAGCGGATCAAGGCGACCGGCGCCGAAAACTGCTATTTCCCGTTGTTCATCCCGCTCTCGTACTTTGAGAAGGAGGCCGCGCATGTCGATGGTTTCGCCAAGGAAATGGCGGTCGTCACCCACCACCGCCTGATCGCGGATGGCAAAGGCGGGCTGATGCCCGATCCTGCGGCCAAGCTCGAAGAGCCGCTGGTGGTGCGCCCGACCTCTGAAACCGTGATCGGCGCGGCGATGGCGCGATGGATTCAGAGCTGGCGCGATCTGCCGCTGCTGACCAACCAGTGGGCCAACGTGGTGCGTTGGGAAATGCGCACGCGGATGTTTCTGCGCACCACCGAATTCCTGTGGCAGGAAGGCCACACCGCGCACGCGGATAAGGCCGACGCGATGGCCGAGACGCTTCAAATGCTCGAGGTGTACCGTGCGTTTTCCGAAGGGCCGCTGGCGATGCCGGTGTTCGCCGGCGAAAAGCCCGCCAACGAGCGTTTCCCCGGCGCCGATGCGACGTACAGCATCGAGGCGATGATGCAGGACGGCAAGGCGCTTCAGGCGGGTACCTCGCACTATCTGGGCACCACTTTCGCCGAAGCTGCGGGGATCCGCTACCAGGATCGCGATGGCGGCCAGCAGCTGTGCCACACCACCAGCTGGGGGGTTTCGACCCGGCTGATCGGTGGGGTGATCATGACCCATGGCGACGACGACGGCCTGCGCGTGCCACCGCAGATTGCACCATGGCAGATCGTGATCCTGCCGATGCTGCGTGAGAACGAGGGTGACACCGCGCTGCTCGAATACTGCGAGGGGCTGCGCAAGGCTTTGGCGGCGCAGTCCGCGCTGGGCGAACCGGTGCGCGTGCTGTTCGACAAGCGCCCCGGCAAGTCCACGCAGAAACGCTGGGCGTGGGTCAAAAAGGGCGTGCCGCTGGTGCTGGAGATCGGTGGGCGCGATGCTGAGGCCGGGCAGGTCAGCGTGCTGCGCCGCGATCGTTTGTGGCGTGAGGATGGAAAACCGGCGTTTATCGGCCAGGCCCGCGATGCTTTCGTCGCCAGCGCGGCGGCCGAACTCGAAGATATCCAGCGCAGCCTCCACGACGAAGCCACCGCGCGGCGCGGCGCCAACATCCGCCGCGATCTGACCACGCTCGACGATCTTGCCGCGTATTTTAGCGAGGACGCGCAGTTTCCCGGCTGGGCCGAAATGGCCTGGTCGCGGCCCGAGGGCGCTGAGCTGGAGGCTGTCGACGCCAAGCTCAAGGCGCTCAAGCTGACCATCCGCAACACTCCGCTGGATGGTGCGCCGGTTTCGGGCACCTGTCCGTTCACGGGCAAGCCCGCAGTTGAGCGGATTTGGGTGGCGCGGTCTTATTGATGTGCGATCGGCGGAGATCCTTCGACAAGCTCAGGATGAGCGGGTCTTGGGATTGAAGCGGTAGAAGAAAAAGTCGGATGAGGTTGAGCGGGTCTTTTGCTTGGATCAAACTCAAACGTCAGCTCATCCTGAGCCTGTCGAAGGACAAGCGCGGCCTTGCCAATGGTGTGACAGTGTTGAACAACGCCTCGATGCGTAACCTGTTGATCCCGCTCGCCCTCATCGCCACGCCAGCGCTGGCCCAAACAGCCGAAGTCTCCGAAACCGGCCTGCGCGCCGATGTCGCCAGGCTGGTCTCGTTCAGCACGCGCCATACGCTGTCATCGCAAACCGACAAGAAGCGCGGGATAGGTGCGGCGCGGCGCTGGGCCGAGGCGGAGATGCGCCGCATTTCCAAGGCTTGCGGCAACTGCCTGACGATCGCGTTGCCTGAGTACATGGCTACCGGCGAACGCATCCCGCAGCCGGTGCGGATCGTGAATGTCGTGGCGATCCAGCGCGGGACCGAGCGGCCTAACGAAGTGGTGATCGTTCAGGGTCACATCGACAGCCGGGTCAGCGAGGTGATGGACGCGGTCAAGGATGCGCCGGGCGCGAATGACGATGCCAGCGGGGTGGCGCTGGTGCTGGAGGCGGCGCGCGTGCTCAGCCAACGCCCGCACCCCACCACTATCGTCTATGCCGTGCTGTCGGGCGAAGAACAGGGCTTGTTCGGCGGAAAATTGCTCGCCGATTACGCGAAGAAGCAGGGCTGGATAGTAAAAGCGGTGCTCAACAACGATATCGTCGGCAACTCGCGCGGTTCGGACGGTCTGGCCGACGACAGCCACGTTCGCGTGTTCTCCGAAGGCCCGCGCGCAGATGCCGACGACAAATTGCGCGCCTCGGCCCGCCGCTTCGGCGGCGAGAACGACAGCCCCAGCCGCAGCCTGTCCCGCTTTATCGCGAGCCTCTCCGCCCAGCCGCTCGAAGTCCGCCAGGTGTGGCGCGCCGACCGGATGGGGCGCGGCGGCGATCATCTGCCGTTCCAGGAAGCGGGCTATCCGGCGGTGCGCTTTTCGGTCGCAGTGGAAAACTACGACCACCAGCATCAGGACCTGCGGACCGAGAACGGCACGGTCTATGGCGACAGCATTGAGTTCATGGACTTTCCGTATTTGGCCAAAGTCACCCGCCTCAACATTGCGGGGCTCACCGCACTGGCCGCTGCGCCGATGCCGCCGGCGGCCACCGCCGAGGCCGCGGTGCAGACATTCACCGACGTCAAATGGAGCGCAGTTCCCGGCGCGGTGACCTATTCGGTGTGGCGCCGCCGCACCGACGCTCCGGGGTGGGAGGACAAGCCGGTGATCGCCGTCGTGGTTGCCACCAGCGCCCGGCTCGAGGGCGTGCGCGGCGACGACTGGATCTTCGGGGTCAGCGCCAGGGCGGCGAGCGGCGCGGACAGTCCGATTTCGGCGGCGGTGCCCGGCGGAGCCTTCGCGCCGCTTGTCGGCCCGTGATGGCGCGGGCATAGGCCGCGCCATGCCTCGCACTTATCCCGCCGGTTTCCCCACCCGCCCGCAGATCCTCGATTTCATCGCCCACTCGGCCGAGCCTGCGGGCAAGCGCGAGATCGGGCGGGCGTTCGGGCTCAAGGGGCAGGAGCGGGTCAAGCTCAAGGCGCTGTTGCGCGACATGGCCGACGAAGGCCTGATCGATGGCGAAAAGCGCGCGTTCCACCGGATGGGCGGGGTGCCCAAGGTGACGGTACTGCGGGTGGTGGCGATCGAAGATGGCCAGCCGTTCGCAATCCCCGACAACTGGAACCCCGATGATGCCACCCCGCCGCCGCGGTTGCGGATAATCGACCGCAAGGGCCATACCGCGCTGCGCAAGGGCGACCGCGTGTTGGCTCGCACCGAAGAAGCGGGCGCGGGCCTGATCGCGCACCCGATGAAGAAACTTCCGGCCGCGATGGAAGGGGCAATGCTCGGCGTGGTCGAGATCGACGCGGCGGGGAAGGGCTGGTTGGCCCCGGTCGACAAGCGCGTCCGCAATGCCTCGCCGATTGCCGATATGGGGGGGGCGAAGGCTGGGCAATTGGTGATGGCCGAACCAAGCGGCAAATCGCCGCGCGCCGGGGTCAAGGTGATCGAAGTGCTCGGCGATCCGCTCGCCCCGCGCGCGTTCAGCCTGATCGCGATCCACAAGCACGGTCTTCCAACGGTGTTCGGCGAGGAGACGCTGGTCGAGGCGCAAGCGGCGGCCAAACTGGCGCTCTCACCCGACGCCCGCGAAGACTTGCGCCGTCTGCCGATCGTCGCGATCGACCCCGCCGATGCGCGCGACCACGACGATGCGATCTGGGCCGAACCCGATGGTGCGGGCGGCTTCCGTGCGCTGGTCGCCATCGCCGATGTCAGCTTCTACGTTCGACCGGGAGGTGCGCTCGACCGCGAGGCGCGCAAACGCGGCAACTCGGCCTACTTCCCCGACCGGGTCGTGCCGATGCTCCCCGAAGTGCTCAGCGCCGACGTGTGCAGCTTGCGCGCCGGGCAAGACCGCGCGGCGATGGCCTGCCATCTGAGTGTGGACGCAGCTGGCAAAGTCACCGAGTGGCGTTTCACTCGCGCAATCGTGCGGATCGCCGAAGTCATTGCCTACGAAGACGCGCAGGCGCGGGTCGATAGCACAGGCGCCGAAGTGCAGTTGCGCAACCTGTGGGCCTGCTGGAAGGCGCTCGAAACCGCCCGCCATGCACGCGATCCGCTCGAACTCGACCTGCCCGAACGCCGCGTGATCCTCAACGCTGAGGGCAAGATCGAAACCATTGCGCTGCGCGAACGGATCGATGCGCACCGGGTGGTCGAGGACTTCATGATCGCCGCCAACGTCGCCGCGGCCAAGGCGCTGGAAAGCAAGGTCGCGCCCGTGGTTTATCGGATCCACGAGCCGCCCAACCGCGAAAAGATCATCGCGCTCAAGGACTATCTCGCCACCTTCGAGCGCAAGCTGGCGCTGGGCCAGGTCATCACCCCGTCACTGTTCAACCGTTTGCTCAAGGACGTCTCTGATGAAGCTGAAAAGG
>JANMPV010000236.1:0-1556 GCA_031370045.1 Novosphingobium sp.
ATCGAGCCAGTCGGCGATGTCGGTCAGCAGCTTGAGCGGCACGTCCTGATGGACCCCGCCCGGGCGGAACCACGCCATGTGCATCCGCGCGCCGCTCGCGCGTTCGAAGAAGTTGAATATTTCCTCGCGTAACTCGAACAGCCACAGCATCGGCGTCATCGCGCCGATATCGAGGATGTGGCTTCCGATATTCATCATGTGATTGGAAATGCGGGTCAGCTCGGCAAACAGCACGCGCATGTACTGCCCACGCAATGGCACCTCGAGGTTGAGTAGCTTCTCGATCGCCAAAACGTAAGTGTACTCCATCGCTAATGGCGACGAATAATCGAGCCGGTCGAAATACGGCAGCGCCTGGAGATAGGTTTTGTGTTCGATCAGCTTTTCGGTGCCACGGTGGAGCAGGCCGATATGCGGATCGATCCGCTCGATGATCTCGCCGTCCAGCTCCATCACCATCCGCAACACGCCGTGTGCGGCGGGATGCTGCGGGCCGAAGTTGATCGTGTAGTTGGAGATGACCTCGTCGCCGGTGGTGGGCGAGGTTTCGGCAATGAGGGTGCTCACAGGATGCCTCCCCGACCATATGTCACCATGCCCCGCTCAGCCTGAGCCTGTCGAAGGCCGCACGCGGCGCTCGACCATGGGGCGGACCGTGGCGCGCGTGCTTCGACAGGCTCAGCATGAGCGGATGAGGGGCAATGGGATAAGGTCATTCGCCCTCTCCCTTGGGCTTACGCGCGCGCGGACGGGTTGCTGGAGCAGTATCGTTGGTACCGCTGGCGCGGGGTTTGCGCGCGGGGCGTTTTTCGGTGGGCTGGGGCGCGATGGGTTCGTTGGTTGTCGTCGTCACCGGCACGTTAGGCTCTGACTTGCGCGCGTTAGAGACGGCGCGGATGTCGTCTGCAGGCTTCTTTGCGGTTTTCTTCGCTGCTTCGGCGTTGGTCGCCTTGCCGGCACCGGTATCAGCGGGCCTGTCGGTGGTCTTGGGCACGTCGGCGGATGGGGGGCCCTTGGTTTCGGGCTTGGTCGCCAGCGGAGCGGGCGCGGGCGGGATCGCATCGGCCTTCTCGTCGCCGGGCAGGATATAGTCGGCGCCTTCCCACGGGCTCATGAAATCGAACGTGCGCAAGTCCTGCGCCAGCTCGACCGGCTCGTAGACCACGCGCTTGGCTTCTTCGGAATAGCGCAGCTCGACATACCCGGTCAGCGGGAAGTCCTTGCGCTGCGGGTGGCCCTGGAAGCCGTAGTCGGTGAGGATCCGGCGCAAATCGGGATGGCCAGCGAACAGCACCCCGTACATGTCGAACACCTCGCGCTCGAGCCAGCCGGCGACCGGCCACAGCGTGGTCACGGTCGGCACCGGGGTCGCCTCGTCGGTCGTGACGCGCACCTTGATCCGGTGGTTTTTGGTCAGGCTGAGCAGCATGTAGACCACGTCGAACCGTTCGGCGCGGTTGGGGTAATCGACCCCGGCGATTTCCATCAGCTGCTGGTAATCGTGCTCATCGCGCAGCAAGCGCAGCGCGTCCTCGATCGAATCGCGCGAAACGGTC
>JANMPV010000247.1:0-2892 GCA_031370045.1 Novosphingobium sp.
ATCAGACATCGCGCGCGCATGGCTGGCCAAAGTCGCTGGATGCCTATGTGAAGCGCTTCGAGCAAGCACTGGCCGATCGGTTGACGGCACTCGGTGTAATCATCGCCAAGGGCGAGATCGGCATCGATGGCGACCGCTTCAAAATTTCCAAGCTGAAGGCTTTGTGCAAAGACCCGGCGATCGAGATCAGCCGCAAATTTCTGTTCTCGGAAATTGACAGCGTTCAACTTCCCGACCTGATCATCGACGTTGACGAAAGGACGCGCTTCTCATCCGCGTTGCTCGGTCGTCACGCACCCAACGCAGAAGAACCTGAGGTGATCTATGCGGGGCTTTAGGCCCTTGGCACTTAGAAGACGGCCTCTTCAGCAGTGGGACCCCTCACCCGGGCTCCAGCATACGCTGCGCCGCCTCGATCGAGGTGAGCCGACGAAGGGGAGGGCGGCCGCGCTTGCGCTTTAGCGGACCTTCGTCGGCCGAGGTTGGCCGGCCACGCTTGCGCGACACCAAGCCCGATGCACCTTCGGTCCGCATCCTATCAAGCAGCCGGAAAACCTGGCGGCGCTTCAATGCAAGCAACGCAGCTGCAACTTCGACCCGCAGCTCGCCGCGCTCAACGCGCATCAGCGTATCAAATCGCGAAAGTTCCCCATGGCTCATCGCCAGCACCGTCATAGCCACGTCCTCCCGACCCACGGGGAGGAACCATGCCACCGTCGCTCCGCTGACGACGCCCGAGGGTGTCATTTCTATCTAGCAGAGGGGTGTCACTTCTAAATGGGGCTTACACAATTTCAGATTGAATACTTCTTATGTTAAATCTAGGACGGCGACGTTGGCGTTCGAACACTGCCAAAAACTCCGTCTAATCGTCAGTCAGGTCGCGTCCAATCGTCATCCCGGTGGTGAAATCGAATTCACTCAGCGCGTCGATTTGGCCCTTGGCGTTGCGATCGAAGACGAGAAGGCCTTGGCGACCCGCATATCGTGGGCATTTCCGGGGGTTAGCAGCAAGACGCAAGGCCTGCCCCTTACGTCGCAGATGGCGTGGAGCTTGGTGTTGCGGCCCCCGCGTGTCTGGCCGATACCATTGGCCAAGGCCCCCCTTTTGCGCCGCCTGCGGTGCGGTGGACCTTGATGCAGGTGCTGTCGATGAACAGCCGGTCCGGGACGTCCTCGGCCCCCGCCAGCGCGCTGAAGAGGTTCTCCCAGATGCCGCGCTCGGCCCAGCGCACGAAGCGCCCTTCGGCAGGCTCAGGACAGGATTGTAGAGCGTCTTCCTGGGGCCATAAACCGGCGGACAAGGCCGCCGATCGGTTCCATACCAAGACCACCCGGCCCAACGAGATGTGGCAGACGGACTTCACTTACTTCAAGATCATCGGATGGGGCTGGATGTACCTGTCGACCGTGCTCGACGACTTCTCGCGCTACATCATCAGCTGGAAGCTGTGCACGACCATGCGCGCCGAGGATGTGACTGATACGCTGGACCTGGCGCTTGCGGCATCAGGCTGCGACCAGGCCCGCGTTCACCACAAACCGCGCCTGCTATCGGATAATGGCCCGTGCTACATTGCAGGCGAGCTGGCCGAATACATCAAGGCGAGAGCCATGAGCCATGTGCGCGGCGCTCCGTTCCACCCGCAGACCCAGGGCAAGATCGAGCGCTGGCATCAGACCATGAAGAACCGCATCTTGCTCGAAAACTACTTCCTGCCCGGCGACCTTGAAGCTCAGATCGCGGCCTTCGTCGATTACTACAACCACCAGCGTTACCACGAGAGCCTGAGCAACGTGACCCCCGCCGATGCCTACTTCGGCAGGGCTGCAACCATCATCAGACAGCGTGACAGGATCAAACGGAAGACCATCGAACATCGGCGCCCTTCGACTTCGCTCAGGGGAGCCTTGCAGCACCGCAAGCTCGCCGCCTAGGATCAACCCCCAGACGAGGCCGACGCCCCGCTAATCCGCGCCACACTTTGCGCCAAATGTTCTGACGACGGACAGTTGCAGCGGTGATTGCTCGGTGATTGCTGGACGAAAATTCGAGCGCCTTTTCCACTAAAAAAACGTCGTATATTCAGAGTGATGACTTGCATGTTGAGTTAAAATCTGGTATTTCCGATTTCGCCGCCGCTGAGGCCCGGCTCAGTCTTCCGTCGGCGAAAATTCGGGAGGGTGCTCGCCCAGCCCCGGCGGCAGGCCACGCTCACGCGCAGGCCATCCGCCGAACTCCACCGGCTGCTTCATCTCCCAATACGCGCCTTCGACGGGATGTTCGCGGCGGGTGAAGAACCCGGTCGCGGCGAGGTGCGGATCGTCGTGGATATCGGCGATGTCGCGTGCGGTGCGGCCCGGCAAGTCGAGCGTGCGGCATAGCGCGAGCAGTTGCGCCGAGGTGTGGTTCACCGTGAGCGTGGCGAGCAGCGCGTAGAGTTCAGTAACGTTGGCGGTGCGCGCCTCGCGGGTAGCGAAACGGGGTTCGTTCACCACTTCGCCCGCGCCGAGCGCCTCGAGCAGCCGGGGCCACGCCTGCTCGGTATAGGGCACGATCGCGATATAGCCGTCGCTGGTCGGAAACGGCTGGCGGTTGGGATCGATCTGGCGGGCATAACACGGCGGGCCATTGGGCGGATCGTAGGTCAGCCCGGCCAGGTGCTCGACCAGCGCGAACTGGGCGAACGCCTCGAACATCGGCACTTCGACATATTGGCCTTCGCCGGTGCGCAGCTTGTGGACGATCGCCGCCAGCGCGGCATAGGCAGCGTGCAGCCCCGAAACCTTGTCCGCAATCAGCGAGGGGGTGTAGCGCGCGCGGGGATCGCCATCGACCCGCGTCGCCAGGCTGGTAAAGCCGGTCGCGGCCTGGATCACGTCGTCGTAGGC
>JANMPV010000274.1:0-2049 GCA_031370045.1 Novosphingobium sp.
TTTTACCGGCTCCGCAGCGCCAATGGCCTGAGCTTCCATGCGCACGTTTGCCGGAGCAGCGGGCCTTGGTGCTGGCAGCCGGGCGTCGTGCGACCCGAGGTTGACCGGCTCAGCGCCCATGTTGCCAGTGCCCTGCCCTCATCCGTTTCTGGACGGATCGGCCGGATCATCCAGGCTGTAGCCGAGGCCGCGGATCGTGGTGATCACCTCGGCGCCCAGCTTCTTGCGGATGCGGGTGACGAACACCTCGATCGTGTTCGAATCGCGGTCGAAATCCTGGTCGTAGATGTGCTCGATCAGTTCGGTGCGGCTGACGACCTTGCCCTTGTGGTGGAGCAGGTAGCTGAGCAGCTTGTATTCCTGCGCGGTCAGCTTGACCGGCTCGCCATCGAGCGTGACCCGGCCCGAGCGGGTATCCAGCCGCACATCGCCCGCGGTCAGCTCGGACGAGGAGTTGCCCGAAGCGCGGCGAATCAGCGCGCGCAGGCGGGCGATCAGTTCCTCGGTCTGGAATGGTTTGGCGAGGTAATCGTCGGCCCCGGCATCGAGCCCGGCGACCTTGTCCGACCACGAATCGCGTGCGGTCAGCACCAGCACGGGAAACCGCCGCCCCTCCTTGCGCCACATCCCCAGCACGGTCAGCCCGTCGATCTCGGGCAGGCCCAGGTCTAGGATCACCGCGTCGTAATCCTCGCTCGAGCCCATGTAGTGGCCGTCCTCACCATCGACCGACAGATCGACCGCGTAGCCGTTTTGCTCAAGCGTGGTCTTGAGCTGCTTGCCGAGCGTGGGCTCGTCCTCGACGATCAGGATGCGCATCCGGGTTCCCTTTCGGCGCCCGCGTGCGGCGGGGCTTTCGATACAACGCGGCAAATGGGGTTTAGCGCCAATCCGGTCAAGCGCGGGACCAATAAACCCGGATCATCGCTGGCTGATGATCTGGCCGCTGCGTGCATCGACATCGACGAACACCACCCGCCCGTCGCGGATGAACTTGAGCCGATAAGCCATCGCCGCCGGATCGTATTCGGGGCCGAGGTACTGCATCCCCGGCATCGAAGGCAGGATTTGGCGCTCGATGTCGCGCAGGCTAACGACCTTGCCTTCGCGCATATCCTTGCGCACCTCGCCCTGCGCATCGCGACGCGGAGCAGCACCAGCCGCAACAGGAAGTGCGGTGAGCGGCATCGCGATGGCCAGCGCGGCGAGGAAGGGGCGAGAAAGCCGGGTCATCATGCGCCTGTGCCTAGAACCAGCGCTTTGAACAACCCGTGAATGCCGCCCGCCCTTGCGGTTAACCTAGCGCGTCATCTCGTACTTGGCGGTAAGTTGAACCGCGGTGCCAACCCGACCCGGCTCGATCGGGGTGAGCTTTTGCCCTGTTACAACGATCGCCAAAACCGGTCGCGCGACGTCGAACGCCATCACCCCGCCCTGCTGGACGGCTTCTTCCACCGCCAGCAGCCGCACTCCGCCAAAGCCTGCCATCCGCGCATATTCGCGCGCCTGCTGGTCGGCAGTCTTAAATGCTGCCTCGCGTGCCTGGGCACGCTGTGGCTTGTCGTTTTTACGGCTGAAAAAGGGTCCGTTGAGGTTATTCGCCCCTGCGATCACCAGCGCATCGAGCGTTGGCCCGATCTTAGTGACATCGCGCAAGGTGACGCTGACCTGGTTGGTCACGTCGTAACCCATGAACACCGGGGGCGTGTTGTTGTTGTTATACCGGTACTGCGGGCTGAGGCTGACCCCCGAGGTCTGAATATCCTCACGCGCGATGCCCAATGCCTTCAGCCGAGATCACCGTGTCCATCCGGTTGGCGTTATCGCGCATCGATTGCACCGCGGTAATTGAGCGGGTGGTAACCCCTGCCCCGACATTTGCCTGGTCGGGCTCGGACTGGACCATCTCGCTGGCGGTAATCTCGACCACCGGGCCTTGCACCGCTATATCGATGTTGGCGGCCAAGGCGGGCGATGAGGCCAATGCGGCGGCGGCGGCGAGGAAATACGTTTTCATGCGATGAGCTCCTGGACCCGCTCATGTCGAGC
>JANMPV010000290.1:0-5087 GCA_031370045.1 Novosphingobium sp.
ATGTCGACCTGCCGACCTTCATGGAAGGCGTGAAGAAGCGCAACGCGGGCCAGCCCGAGTTCTGCCAGGCGGTCCAGGAAGTCGCCGAAGACATCTTCGACTTCATCGAGGACAAGGAAGAATACCACCGCCAGCAGATACTGCGCCGGATCGCCGAGCCCGACCGGGTGATCAGTTTCCGCGTGTGCTGGGAAGACGACGCCGGCAACGTCCGCGTCCAGCGCGGTTGGCGGGTCCAGAACAACAACGCGATCGGCCCTTACAAAGGCGGCATCCGCTTCCACCCCTCGGTCACCGAAAGCGTGCTCAAGTTCCTCGCCTTCGAGCAGACCTTCAAGAACGCGCTCACCGGCTTGCCGATGGGCGGGGGCAAGGGCGGCTCCAATTTTAACCCCAAGGGCAAGAGCGTGCGCGAGGTCATGCGCTTCTGCCAGTCGTTCATGACCGAACTGTATCGCCACATCGGCGCCGACATCGACGTTCCGGCGGGCGATATCGGCGTGGGCGGACGCGAGATCGGCTTCATGTTCGGCCAATACAAGCGCATTACCAACGAGTTCACCGGGGTGCTGACGGGCAAGGGCCTCGAATGGGGCGGCTCGCTGATCCGCACCGAGGCCACGGGGTATGGCGCGGTCTACTTCCTCGCCAACATGCTCGCCACCAAGGGCCAGGACCTCCACGGCAAGACCGCAGTGATCTCGGGCTCGGGCAACGTCGCCACCCATGCGGCGGAAAAGATCGTCCAGCTGGGCGGCAAGGTGCTCACCTTGTCGGATTCGGGCGGGTTCATCCATGATCCCGATGGCATCACCCAGGAGAAGATCGACTGGGTCAAAGTCCACAAGACCCACCGCCGTGGCCGGATCGAGGAATACTGCGACGAGTTCAAGGGCTCGAGCTTCACTGCGGGCAAGACCCCGTGGGGGGTCAAATGCGACGTCGCGCTGCCTTGCGCGACGCAGAACGAGCTGCTTGGTGCCGATGCCAAGACGCTCGTCGCCAACGGTTGCATGGCGGTGTCCGAAGGCGCCAACATGCCGACCGACCTCGCCGGGGTCCACGCCTTCAAGCACGCCAAAATCCTGTTCGCCCCGGGCAAGGCGGCAAATGCCGGCGGCGTCGCGGTCTCGGGCCTGGAAATGAGCCAGAACTCCGGGCGCCGCGCGTGGAAGGAGGACGAGCTCCAGCAGATGCTCAAGGACATCATGGATAACATCCACAAGTCCTGCCAGACCTATGGCGACCAGGGCGGCGGCTACATCGACTACGTCAAGGGCGCAAACATCGCCGGGTTCAAGAAGGTCGCCGATGCGATGCTGGCGTTTGGGGTGGTGTAACCCGACGCCGAATTCGGATTAGGAAAAGGGGCATCCGCAGGGGTGCCCCTTTCTCTTTGGGGAAAGACCTTGGGAAACCCGGCGTGGTCATTTGCCCGGCAGAAAATCGGGGGTGAGCAACGCCCACCCCACACTCACAGCCTCTCGATTCTCACAAACCGTCGCTTCTCACAGTCCGTCGACGCCCTTGCTGACCAGGATATTCACCGAAACGCGGCGGTTCTGGGCTTTGCCCTCGGCGGTGTCGTTGCTTGCCAGCGGATCGGATTCGGCCATCCCGGTGGGGGTGAGCATGCGATAGGGTTTCCAGTGGCAGGCCTGCTGGAGATAGTTGATCACGCTACCGGCGCGCTTGTCGCTGAGCTGCTGGTTGTATTCATCGCTTCCGACCGAATCGGTGTAGCCGACAACCAGCATGAGGGCGTTCTCCGTCGCCTCGGCTTTGGTGGCGGTGCCGCACAGCTCGGCACGCGCACTGGGCGACAGCGCCGCTTTGCCCGTGTCGAAGTACACGTTGGTCGTGCTCTTGATATTGTATTTGTCGATATCGCCCATGCGGCCGCGCAGCGCCTCGGTTGCCGCGGTCTGTTCATCGAACCGCTGGGCCGTACCGTTGCGGACCATCGTCGCGGTCTTGAGGTCGTTGTTGCGAAAACTGATCTGGCTCGCCACCAGACCATCGCCCGCCTGCAGCGTTTTGACCGTAACCGGCAGGCCATTGAGCAGCGCATCGGGGCCGATCGTGCCACGCTTGCCGCCGAACAGGCCGCCGCCGGCCTTGATCCGTGTCGCATCGTTGATCGCGATAATCGTTCCGGTGCCATCGGCGGCGGTGACCTTCATCTTGTCGCCGCTGCGCGCGGAGATAACGCCTTTGATCTCAGGCCCGGCGGTCATCGCAGCCGCCGCGGGCAGGCGATCGCCGTTGACTATGATATTAGGATCGGACGGGGCCTGCTCCTGCGCAGACAAACTGGCGGACATTGGCATGGCAAGCATTGCAATCAGGACGAGAGCCGGGGGGTTTCTGGAAATGATGCGCATATGTCCGTCCCTCAAAATCGCCCCGTCGCGCGCGGCCTGTCAGGCCAACCTGTCTCTCACATTAACAGACTTGCCGATGGCGTTGGTCAAGCGGATAGTTCGCGCGCAAAGTGCGGCGAACCGATCCTGAACTCGCTTCCGCAGCGTTCACTCCTGCACTGCGGAATTTGGCAATTGCGCCCGGTTGACTTGCCCCCCGAATCGACCTAAGCGCGCCCTTCACTTCAAACCCGTGGACGTCCGGCAGGCCTCGCATAGATGAGAGCCAACCGGGCTTTTTGCCGTGGATCTGGGTGATTTAGCGATGAGATGGGGGTCGCCCTAGCCGTTTTGAACGGTAACCGGCCCGCCCCTGTGGAGCATGGAGAAGTTAAGTGGCTCGTATTGCCGGGGTGAACATCCCCTCTAACAAGCGCGTAATTATTGCGCTGACGTATATACACGGGATCGGTCCCGCCAAGGCCAAGGCGATTGCCGCCAAGGTGGGGATCGAAGAAGCCCGCCGGGTTCAGGACCTGACCGATCAGGAAGTCCTCCACATCCGTGAGGCGATCGACGCCGATCACACCGTCGAGGGCGATCTGCGGCGCGAAACTGCGATGAACATCAAGCGCCTGATGGATCTGGCCTGCTATCGCGGCTTGCGTCACCGCAAGGGCCTGCCGGTCCGCGGTCAGCGCACGCACACCAATGCGCGCACCCGCAAGGGCAAGTCCAAGCCGATCGCCGGCAAGAAGAAGTAATCCTTCGAGACGCGGCTTGCAGCTCTCCTTTGGGATGAGCGGCTTCTCTTGAATTCAGGTTTTAGGAACACGACAATGGCACGCGAACCCCAGCGCATCAAAAAGCGGGAGCGCAAGAACATCTCGAGCGGCGTCGCGCACGTCAACGCCAGCTTCAACAACACCATGATCACCATCACCGACGCCCAGGGCAACGCCATTTCATGGTCGAGCGCGGGCGCGATGGGGTTCAAGGGATCGCGCAAGTCGACGCCTTACGCAGCGCAGGTCGCAGCCGACGATGCTGGTAAGAAGGCCGCCGAACACGGGGTCCGCACGCTCGAAGTCGAGGTCAAGGGACCCGGCTCGGGCCGCGAAAGCGCGTTGCGGGCGTTGCAGGCGGTGGGCTTCACGATCACTTCGATCCGTGACGTGACCGCTATCCCGCACAACGGCGTGCGTCCGTCCAACCGCCGCCGCGTCTGATCGATCTCGCCGGGAGCGGTTCATCGCATCCCGGCGGTAATTTTGCTTCGTCGCGCGACCCGCGGTTAAGCGCCCTGACCACCCCAAGGGGAATTTCATGACTGTCAACATCAAGAACTGGCAGGAACTTAAGAAGCCCAACAACCTCGAGGTCAAGACCGGCTCGGACAAGCGTCGTGCGACGATCGTCGCCGAGCCGCTCGAACGTGGTTTCGGCCTGACCCTGGGCAACGCGCTGCGCCGCGTGCTGCTCTCGAGCTTGCAGGGTGCCTCGATCACCTCGATCAAGATCGAGAACGTGCTCCACGAGTTTTCGTCGCTGGCCGGCGTGCGCGAGGACGTCACCGACATCGTCCTCAACATCAAGCAGATCGCGATCCGGATGCAGGGCGAAGGTCCCAAGCGGCTCCAGCTGGCGGTGACCGGTCCGGCCGAAGTCAAGGCCGGCGACATCGCCGTGTCGGGCGACATCGAGATCATGAACAAGGATCTGGTGATCTGCCACCTCGATGAAGGCGCGACGCTCAACATGGAGCTGACCGCCGACACGGGTAAGGGCTATGTCCCGGCCGTGGGCAACCGCCCGGTCGATGCGCCGATCGGGCTGATCCCGGTCGACTCGCTGTATTCGCCCGTCCGCCAGGTCAGCTACAAGGTCGATAACGCCCGCGTCGGGCAGGAACTCGACTTCGACAAGCTGAGCCTGACGGTCGAGACCGACGGCACCGTGACCCCCGAAGACGCGGTGGCCTATGCCGCGCGCATCCTCCAGGACCAGCTCGCGCTGTTCGTCCACTTCGACGACTCGATGCCCAGCGGCAGCCACGTCCCGTCGATGGCCGGACTGCCCTCGCACACGCCCGACGAGAGCGACACCAACCAGCTCAACCGCTACCTGCTCAAGAAGGTCGACGAGCTGGAGCTGTCGGTGCGCTCGGCCAACTGCCTCAAGAACGACAACATCATCTATATCGGCGATCTGGTCCAGAAGACCGAAGCCGAGATGCTGCGGACCCCGAACTTCGGGCGCAAGTCGCTCAACGAGATCAAGGAAGTCATGAGCTCGATGGTCCTGCGGCTGGGCATGGACATCCCCGGCTGGCCGCCCGAGAACATCGAGGAAATGGCCAAGAAGCTCGAGCAGGAACTGCTGGGTTAAGCACTTAGCCCTCTCCCCTTCAGGGGAGAGGGTTGGGAGAGGGGGCTGTGTTCAACTCGCCCCTCTCTACTTCGGCTAGCCGACAAGTCGGCAAGCCTTCGTATCTCTCCCCTAAAGGGGAGAGAGCGGGCAGGCGCCGCCCTTCCGGCGCCAGGACCGGGGTACCTGATACGGCCCCCGTACGAACGGAGTACTGAAAATGCGTCACAAGATGGGCGGCCGCAAGCTGCAGCGCACCAGCAGCCACCGCCGCGCCCTGTTGCGCAACATGGCCTCGTCGCTGATCAAGCACGAGCAGATCACCACCACGCTGCCCAAGGCGCGCGAGCTGCGCCC
>JANMPV010000291.1:0-6081 GCA_031370045.1 Novosphingobium sp.
CAGAAACTCGAACACCACCGTGCGGTCGAGCTTGCTCTCACCCTCGGCGCGCGCGGCGAAGTTGAGCGGGAATTCCTTGACCCGCAACGGCTGGTCCACCGTGGCGAGAATATCGAGCAGGATCTTGAACCCGACCCCCGACAGCCGGTGCGCATCGGCGCGCAGGATGTCGGCGCGGAGCATGAAATAGCCGCTCATCGGGTCGCTGAGCTCCACGCCGGTGACCTTGCGCGCGAGCGAGTTGGCGAAGCCCGAGGCCTTGACCCGGTCGGGCCGCCCCCACGCCTCGGTACTCGCGCCCTCGGCGAAGCGCGAGGCGTAGGACAGGTCGTAGTCGCCCGACTGGACCGCCGCGAGCATCTGCGGAAGCAGCACGGGATCGTGCTGGTGATCGGCGTCCATCACCGCCACCACCGGCGCGGCGGTGGCGCACATTCCTTCGATCGCGGCGGAGGCCAGCCCGCGCCGCCCGATCCGCTGGATCACCCGGACACGAGGATCGCTCAGGCTGATCGCGCGGGCTTCGTCGGCGGTGCCGTCGGGGCTGTTGTCGTCGACGACGATGGCTTCCCAGCCAATCCCGCCGAGCGCGGTGGCGAGGCGTTCGACCAGGGTCCGCAAGTTGGTACGTTCGTTGAACGTGGGCAGGACGATGGCGAGCTGGAGGGGGCGAGCAGCAACAAGCCCGTTCGTGTCGAGCGAAGTCGAGACACGCTGCGCAACAGCGAGAGGTTCGGCGAGATCCCTCGACTTCGCTCGGGATGAGCGGGTGTCGGTCATAGTTTTGCCACCACCGCATCGCCGATTGCGCGGGTGCCATCGCTTCCGCCGAGATCGCCACCGCGGACCCCGGCCGTCAGCGCCGCGGCCACCGCCGCCTCGACCCGCACCGCTTCTGTCTCCAGCCCGAGCGAATGGCGCAACAGCATCGCAACGCTCAGGATCGCGGCGAGCGGATTGGCCTTGCCCTGCCCGGCAATATCGGGCGCGCTGCCGTGGATCGGTTCGTAGAGGCCGAAGGTGCCGTATTGCGTGGTCCGCTCGCCCAGCGAGGCGCTGGCGAGCAGACCGATCGAGCCGACGCACATGCTCGCCTGGTCCGAGAGGATGTCGCCAAACAGGTTTCCGGTGACGATCGTGTCGAACTGCCCGGGATTGCGGACGAGCTGCATCGCGGCGTTATCGACATAGAGATGGTCGAGCGTCACGTCGGGATAGTCGGCCGAAACCTCGATCACCACATCGCGCCACAGCTGCGATGTTTCGAGCACATTGGCCTTGTCGACCGAGGTCAGCCGCCGCTTTCGGCCGTGCGCGGCGCGGAACGCGACGTGGGCGATGCGGCGCACCTCGTCCTCGGCATAAGACATCCTGTCCCAGCCTTCGCGGCGTCCGTCGGGCAACATCCGCGTGCCTTTTTCGCCGAAATAAACGTCGCCGTTGAGTTCGCGCACGATCAGCAGGTCGATCGCGCGGGCGACTTCGGGGCGCAGCGCGGAGGCATCCTCCATCCCGGCAAACATCGTCGCGGGCCGCAAGTTGGCGAACAGGCCAAGCTCCTTGCGCAAGCCCAGGATCGCCTGTTCGGGGCGCAAGTGGCGTTCCAGCGCGTCGCACGAAGGATCGCCCACCGCGCCGAACAGGATCGCGTCGGCGGACCGCGCCGCCTCAAGCGTTTCTTGCGGAAGCGGATGGCCGTGGCGCTTGTAGGCGATCCCGCCGACGTCAGCCTCGATCAACACCAGCCCCGGCAGCGCCAGCACATCAAGCACGCGCAAGGTCTCGGCGGTCACTTCGGGGCCGATCCCGTCGCCCGCCATCACCGCTATGCGCATCAGTTCCCCGCAATTCGTTTGAGCCGCTCGATCAGGATCGCGCGCGCCGCCATAACATCGCCCCCCCTTCCCGCAACCCCCCGCCCCCCGCCTATTCCCCCACCTCCAGCGTCTCCAAACAGCCGGGTTTCGAGCAGCATGCCCATCCGCTGGAGCCGTTCGAGGATCGCCTCCCACTCGTCGCCCGGATCGCCGCCGCCGCCGGCCAGCACCCGCCCGCCATAGCCCAGCTCGCGCAGCAGCAGCGCCTCATACGCAGCCAGCGCCCGGCTCCACCCGCGCGCCGAGGGGGCGTGGCAGGGCGCCTCGAGCACGCCACCATTTGCCTCGTACAACGCCGGATAAGGATGGCCTTCGGGCAACGAGGTGGCGGTCAGCGCGGTGGCCCAGGCGATCGCCGCGCTCGCCAAAGGCTCGCCCAGCCACGGCCCGCGGCTTTCCACCAGCTCTAGCTTGGCAAACGGCAACTGGCTGGCCGAGCGCGCCGAGATTTCGGCGTCCACCACGTTGCCCGGGATCAGAACCGGGCGCAGCCGCCGCCCGCGCGCCCCGGCGCAGTAGGCGGCCAGCATCCCGTGATCGGCGGTCAGCAGCCGAATCACCGCGCCGCTTTCGCCATGCGTGCGCGATGCGCAGAGAATGGCGGGGGCGCGCAAGTGCATCGCCTCTGCCCTAGCCCTCGCCGGTTACGCCCGCAAACTGCTACGCCGGTGGCGCGTTCAGACGTGCGCCACTTCGCGGGCCGCAGCCGCACAATCGGAACAGGGCTCGCCCCGCTTGCCGCGCAAGGCTTGCTTGGATTGCGTGATCAACGGATTCTCCGGCCGCCCCATCGTCCAGTTCTTCTGGAAACGGACGGTCGGGTTGGGGGCGCACCACACTTCGCCATTGGCGTCGAGCGCGGTCACCCAGATCAGATTGTGCTCGGGGCCATAGTCGATCATCCCGAAGGCGATGCCATCGCCCTTGCCCAGAACGTGGAGCGGGATTTGCGGGTTGAGCTGGGTAAACATCGAAACGGCTCGTTGTTATGGAGACGAGTCCCGTAACCGCCTGAACCCAATACGGTTCCTCAGTCGGTGGTCGGGCCCTTGCCCGGCCCACCAGCTTCCAGCGCGGCCAGTCGCGCCTCGAGTTTATCGGCGTGTTCGCGCGCCGCGGCGGCCAGCGCCTTGACCGCCTCGAATTCCTCACGGCTGACGAAATCGAGTCCGCCGAAAATTTCCCGCGCCCGCTCGCGCGCCGCATCGCGGCCCTCGCGGCCGACCCCGGCGAGCGTTCCCGCCGCGCTGTTGAGCAGTTTGACGAAATCGGAAATCACGGGATTGTCGGTCTGCATGGGAACCTCGTCTGGCTTAGTCGCCCCACATGGGGCGCGCCTCATCGAAATTCAATTCAGGTCAGAGTTCGATCCGCGTCGTCGCGGGGGCGACGGCGCGGCCATCGGCGTCCGGGTTGGCAAGCAGGAACTGCCAGTTGAGCACCGTCGCGAACAGTACCCACGCCAGATAGGGCAGCAACAGCAGCGCCGCGCCGCGTCGCACCCGCCAGGCAAGCACGACGGTGACGAGCACCGCGAGGTCGAGCGCGAACATCAGATACAGCGCACCGACGATCCGGTGCGCTCCGAAAAACAGCGGCGACCAGCACAAATTGAGCGCAAACTGAACCGCGAACGCGGCCACCGCCGCCCCCCGCCCCGGCGCACCGCGCGCCGTCACCAGCAGAGTCAGCGCATTGCCGATCATCAGGTAGAGGATCGACCAGACTATCCCGAACGTGGCGGGCGGCGGGAACAGGCTGGGCTTGACCAGCGAATCGAACCCCGGATTGCCCGGCCCGCTTTGCGACAGGCGACCGGAGAGGAACCCGAGCAGCAAGATTGCCGGCACTATCAGCAGCGCCCAGCGCAGGAAGCTCGCACGCAATTGGCCGCGAGACGCCAGCATGGTCATTGGGCGAGAACGGTCATTCGGGCTAAATCCCTTCGATTCGCCAAAGACCTTGGCCGGACCCGCTGCGTTGGGCAACCGCGCTAACCATGCCGTGCCGCAATGAGAAACTCGACATTGCCTTCGGGGCCGGTGATCGGGCTGCGCTCGATCCCCAACACGTCCCAGCCGGTGCCCTCCAGCCACGCGCGAACCTCGTCGCACACCCGCTGGTGAAGCGCGGCGTCGCGGACCACGCCGCCCTTGCCAACCTCGCCCCTGCCGACCTCGAACTGCGGTTTGATCAGCGCGACCAGCGTGGTCGGGCGGGCGGCCAGCGTCAGCGGCACTTCGAGCGCTTTGGCGATCGAAATGAAGCTGGCGTCGCACACCACCCAGCGGCACGGGCGATCGATCTGGGCTGGCGTGAGGATGCGTGCGCTGGTCTTTTCCAGCACCGTCACCCGCGCGTCCTGGCGCAGCTTCCAGGCGAGCTGGTTGGTCCCCGAATCGACCGCGAAGACGTGCTCAGCGCCATTACCGAGCAACACATCGGTGAAGCCTCCCGTGGAGCTGCCGATGTCCATCGCGGTCTCGCCCGCGGCAGACAGCCCGAACGCTTGCAGTGCGTGGGCGAGCTTGATCCCGCCGCGCGAGACCCACGGATGATCGCGCCCGCGCACCTCCAGCGCGGCGTCCTCCGCCAGCACGTGGCCCGGTTTGGCCAGCTTGGTCTCGCCGCTGAACACATGCCCCGCCAGGATCAACGCCTGCGCCCGGGCGCGGCTCTCCGCCAGTCCGCGCGCGACGAGCAATTGGTCGATCCGGACTTTGGCCGGTTTCATGGCCCGGACTGTCCGATGGCGGGTTGAAGGGGCAAGCGCATGATTCCATAAGGCCGGGATGATATCCCACCGGCTGTTGACGACCCTTGCGGGCATTGCGTTCCTGTCTGGCTGCGCCGCTCCGCGCAAGCCCGAAGCGGCACCGCTGCCTGTGCCCCGCCCGAGTCCGGTGGCCACGGCAGTGCCCGAGCCAGCCCCGGCCGACTGGCGCGATGCCGCGCTTACCCCGGGAACCTGGAGCTACCAACCCGGCACCAGCGGGTCTTCCGCCGGGTTCGGTGCCGATACCGCCGCGCCTATGCTCACCTTGCGCTGCGAACGCGCGACACAACGGATCGCGCTTCTCCGCGCAGGTGCCGCGCCCGGTCCACTGCCGCTGACGATCACCACCAGCACGCTGACCCGCGCCTTCACCGCGACCCCTGAAGCCGCGCCGACGCCGCAGCTATCCCTTATGTTCGGCCCCCGCGACCCGGTACTCGATGCAATGGCCTTCAGCCGCGGCCGGTTCGTGATCGAGGTCGCCGGACTGCCGACGCTGTACCTGCCCACTTGGCCCGAAGTTGGCCGCCTTATCGAGGATTGCCGCTGACGAAAGGGGCGCGACTTGGCGTCAGCGCGAGCGGGTAATTCTGACAACAAATTATTTTTGCGCAAGACTTGTCGTTTGTCTCTGTTTGATTCACATTCACCCCAAGACCGGCGATCGCAGCACGGTCCCAGCCGCCTCTAAAGGGCGGTGACTCTGGCTCAACAGCGCGAAAGGAGGTGATCCGATGTCTCATGGTTCAGCAGCGAGGTCGGTATCGTGTCCCATGGAGCATTATCGTCGATAATCCGGCGATAGAGGTTTCGTGGAGCGGCACTTCCGGCCGCTGACCATGCGAAGGGCCGCCCGGATTGTCCGGTGCGGCCCTTCTCATTTTCAAATTTTGAAACAATTATATGTCTCACCGCTTGCTTTTTGCGCAACTAATGGGCAGGCCGCGCCCAATCGCACCCAAGCAGGATTGATTTCATGGCGACGCTCGCCGAAGCCCGGACGATGACCTGTTCGCTTCCCTTCGCCCGTATCCCTCATCCCGCGCCGGTCGACGCAGCGGTGCGCACCGCTGCGCTCGCCGATCCCGGGTTCGGCAAGCTGTTCTCCGACCACATGGTTACGATCGACTGGAAAGCGGGTCATGACTGGCACAATGCCACGCTTGGCCCGCGCGGGCCGCTGACGCTCGATCCCGCCGCCGCGGTGCTGCATTATGCGCAGGAAATCTTCGAGGGCCTCACGGCCTATCGCCAAGGCGACGGCACGATCACACTGTTCCGGCCCCAGGCCAACGCCGCCCGCTTCAACGCCTCGGCGCAGCGGCTAGCGATGCCGCAGATGCCCGAGGAGCTGTTCATCGAGGCGATCCGCCAGATTGTCCTGGCCGATCGCGAGTGGTTTCCCGATGTCGAGGGCGGTTCGCTCTA
>JANMPV010000332.1:0-3374 GCA_031370045.1 Novosphingobium sp.
GGCCATCGACGCGCACTTCCATCGTGCGCGATTTGCGCAGCAGCAGCGTTTGCGTGGCGAGAACGTGCTCGACCTCGCTGGTGCCGATCCCGAACGCCAGCGCGCCCACCCCGCCGTGCGCGGCGGTGTGGCTGTCGCCGCACACGATGGTGGCACCGGGGAGCGAGAAGCCTTGCTCGGGCCCGACGACGTGGACGATGCCCTGTTCGGCAGCGGAAGCGTCGATGTAGCGAATGCCGAATTCGGGGGCGTTGCCATCCAGCGCGGCGAGTTGCAGCGCGCTTTCGGCGTCGGCGATTGGGATACGCTGGCCGCTCGCATCGAGCCGGGCGGTGGTCGGCAGGTTGTGATCGGGGACCGCCAAGGTCAGGTCTGGGCGGCGGACGGTGCGCCCGCTGGTGCGCAGCGATTCGAACGCCTGCGGGCTGGTCACTTCGTGGACGAGGTGACGGTCGATGAACAGCAGTGCGGTGCCGTCGTCGCGGGTCTCGACGACGTGCGCGTCCCAGATCTTTTCGTACAAAGTGCGGGGTCGGCTGGCCATGGCTAGGCGCTAGGAATGCGCGCCGCGCTTGGCAAGCGCGTTGAACAGCAAACAGGATTGGGGTGCCCTGCATCGCGGCCAAGAACTAAGAAATTGTCGCAAACAGTCGCGCCTTTGCTTATATGCGCGCGGTGTCGCCGATAACTGCCATCGCCATTGTTCTCGCCAGCATCCTCGCGATGGAGGGCGTCGCTTGGTGGAGCCACAAGTACGTGATGCACGGTTTCGGCTGGCGCTGGCACCGTGACCACCACGAGCCGCACGACGGTTTCCTCGAGAAGAACGACCGCTTCGGGCTGGTCGGCGCGGCGATCAGCATAACCTTCTTCGCGCTGGGTTCGCCGCATGTGCTTGGCGTGCGGGCATGGCCGCCAGGCACGTGGATCGGGCTGGGGGTGCTGTTCTACGGGATCATCTACACGCTGGTCCACGACGGACTGGTCCACCAGCGCTGGTTTCGCTGGGTCCCGCGCGGCGGCTACGCCAAGCGCCTCGTCCAGGCGCACAAGCTGCACCATGCGACGATCGGCAAGCACGGCGGGGTCAGCTTCGGCTTCGTCTTCGCGCGCGATCCGGCGGTGCTGAAGCGCGAGCTGCGGGCGCAACGCGAGTGCGGGGTCGCGGTGCTGCGCGAGGCGGTCGAAGCCTGAACTACTCCGCCCGCGTCCAGATCCACGTGCCGCTGATCGCCATGACGGCCAGCGGGATCAGTGCCCACGGCCAGCCGAGCGCGAACCACGTCGCGGCAACGCCAACTGCCATCGCGATCAGCGCCGATATCTTTGCCCGTCGCCCGATTGCCCGCCGATCACGCCATTCTCGCAACGGCGGGCCATAGCGCGGGTGATTGTGAAGCCGTTCGGCCCATTCGGGGCGGCTGCGCGCAAAACAAAATGCGGCGAGCAGGTAGAACGGCACGGTCGGCAACAACGGCAAGGCGATCCCCACGGTGCCGACGGCAAACGCAGTCAGCCCGGCGCTCAGCCACAGATGCCGCGCGAATCCTTTAGGCGCTGGCATAGCGCGCCGCGGCCTCGCGGATCAGCGCGATCATGTTGGGCACGCCCTGGGTGCGGTTGGAGCTGAGCTGGTTCTTGAGATCGAAAGGGGCGAGCGCCTCGGCGACGTCCATTTGCGCGACCTCGGCGGCAGGGCGGTCCTGCACCACGGCCAGCACCAACGCAACGATACCCTTGGTGATCGCGGCGTTGCTGTCGGCGAGGAAGTGGAGGGCGCCGCCATCGTGCACCAGCGGATAAACCCACACGCTGGCCGAGCAGCCGCGCACCAGCGTCGCGTCGGTCTTGAGCGCTGCGGGCATGGCTTCGAGCTCGCGGCCCAGCTCGATCAGCAGGCGATAGCGGTCGTCGCTTTCGAGAAATTCGTATTCGTCGCGGATGTCGGAAAGGGGGCGCATCGGCGGCAGGTAGGGAGCGGGGAGGGGTGGGGCAAGGCCCCCTCTCTAAGCTCCGCTAGCTCGCGAGCGAGCAAGCTGCGCTATCCTCTCCCCCTGAAGGGGCAGAGGGAATGCTCACCTCGCCCACTTCAGGGGGCCGGGATACGAAGGCTTGGGAGCGTAGTTACCTAGCCAAAGTTGGAGCGGGGGCCGCAGCACCAACCTCACCCCGCAAACCCGCCCGGCCGGGTGAACGCATAATACAGCACATAGAACCACGACAGCACGCCGTGGACGATCACCCAGACGATCGACTTGTGCAGGCTCCACGAGATTGCGACGGCGATTGCGCTGCCCAAGCCAATCCCGGCCTTGGCCGCGCCGCTGCCATGGGTGTTCACAAATCCACCCCCGCCGCGATCGCTTCGAGCTTGCGCACGCGTTCGCGCAAGTCGGCCAGTTCGATCCGCGCCGCGCCGCTGCCCGGGCGTGGCTCGGGGCGTTCATGTGCCTGGTCGAGCTCGCGCCCCTTGAGTTCGAGCCAGCCCTGCCAGCCCTTGAGCGCTGCGGCGGCGAGGACCACCAGCCCGAGCAGCGCGGCGGTGGCAATCAGAACCTGGTCGTATCCCATGTCCATGCTCCTGTGTTCGCGCCGACGACCCCCTTAGCGGTCGCGCAGCGCCTCGATTTCCTGGGCGATCGCTTTTGACTGGCGATCGTCGGTGGCGATCCGTTCAAGCACCGCGAGGCGCTTTTTGAGGTCGGAAACTTCGCGCGCCAGTTCTGCTTCGTTCGTCCGGGGCAGCGCGACGGGATTGCCGCGGCGGTCGTCGATCAGGTTATGCTCGGCCAGGTATTTGGCGCGCAGCACTCTTGCTATCGAGGTGATCGCGACGATGCCCAGCACCATGATTGCGGTCCACATGTTCACTGCATTTCTTCCTTCATCGCGCGCTTGGGCTCGCGCCCGGGTTCGCGCCCGGATTCACGTAGCGCCTCGATCTGGCTGGTCAGGCGATAGCCGCCATCGGTGACGATCCGCTCGACATTGCCGAGCCGGTCCTTGACCGAACCCAATTCGGCGCGAAACTGCGCGTTTTCTTCACGCAAAGACCGTGCCTGGTCGTTTTCGGCGCGTGCGGTCTTGCCGCCCCATTCGTCTTCCAGGGCATAGCCGTGGCGCGCGCGGATCCAGGTGTTGATCAGCCATCCGCCGGTGGAAAGCGCGATGATGATCAGCACGAATTCGGGGCTGCCCCAGTTCATGACCGGAGCCCGGGTTCGCGCTGGTCGATCAGCGCTTCGGTGCGGCGCGCATCGCGCAATGCCTCGATCTGGGTGGCGACGTCATAGCCTTTGTCGGTGACGATGCGTTCGAGAACGCGGACGCGGTCTTCGAGCGCCTGGTTGTGCGAGGCATATTGCGCGGCCTTT
>JANMPV010000369.1:0-5710 GCA_031370045.1 Novosphingobium sp.
CTTCACTCACTCCAGTTAGAGTAATAAAATGAAGCTCGGATAAAATATAGCTACTCCGGAACACTAGTGCACACCGCTCCGTTCTGCTATGAGGGAGAGCGTTGGATGCTAGGAGCGGCATGAGCAGCAAAGGGCGTGACAACCTGCCGAAACTGGCGCTTCACGTGCCCGAGCCCAAATACCGGCCCGGCGACACCGTCGATTATTCGGACCTGGCGATCACCCGCGCGGGCGCCCAGCCGCGGCCCGACGAAGGCGTTGCTGCCAGCGAGACGCATCCACTGTGCCTCGACCTGATCCGCGTGCTCGGCGACGATCATCGCGCCGTCGGGCAGTGGGACCCCAAACTCGACCCGGAAACCTTGCGCCGGATGCTGCGGACGATGGCGCTGACCCGCGCTTTCGATGAGCGGATGTATCGCGGCCAGCGCCAGGGCAAGACCAGCTTCTACATGAAATGCACCGGCGAGGAGGCGACCAGCGTCGCCGCCGCGATGGCGCTGGCATCCGACGACATGGTCTTCCCCAGCTATCGTCAGCAGGGCATCCTGATCGCGCGCGGCTATCCGCTGATCGAAATGATCAACCAGATCTATTCGAATCGCGCCGACAAGCTCAAGGGCCGCCAGCTGCCGATCATGTATTGCAGCAAGGCGCAAAGCTTTTTCACGATCAGCGGCAACCTGGCCACCCAGCTCCCCCAGGCGACCGGGTTCGCGATGGCATCGGCAATCAAGGGCGACAGCCGGATCGCCGCAGCCTGGGTGGGCGAGGGCAGTACCGCCGAGGGCGACTTTCACTCGGCGCTCACATTCGCCGCGGTCTATAACGCGCCGGTGATCTTCAACGTGGTCAACAACCAGTGGGCGATCAGCAGCTTTTCGGGCTTTGCCGGCGCCGAGCGGACGACATTCGCCGCGCGCGCAATCGGCTATGGCATCGCAGGCTTGCGGATCGACGGCAACGATGCGCTGGCGGTCTACGCTGCCGAGCAATGGGCCGCCAACCGGGCGCGGGCCAACATGGGCCCGACGCTGATCGAGCACTTCACCTATCGCGCCGAGGGGCATTCGACCTCGGACGATCCGGGCCAGTACCGTTCGGCGCAGGAGCGCGAGGAGTGGCCGCTGGGCGATCCGATCAACCGCCTCAAGTGCCACCTGATCGCACTGGGGGAATGGTCCGAGGAGCAACAGGCGACGATGGACCGCGAACAGATCGACGAGGTCAAGGCCGCGACCAAGGAGGCAGAGAAGAACGGCATCCTCGGCCACGGTCTCCACCACCCGTTCCACACGATGTTCGAGGACGTGTTCGAGGAGCTGCCCTGGCATCTTGAGGAACAGGCCGCGCAAGCGATCCGCGAACGCGCGATCAAGTGGCCGGAGCATCCGGTATGATTATCGAGGAAGCCCCCGTCAGCCTCGCCGACGCGCCGGTTCGTCGCCTCAACATGATCGAGGCGATCAACGATGCGCTCGACATCATGCTGGCGCTCGATCCCGACGTGGTGATCCTGGGCGAGGACGTCGGCTATTTCGGCGGGGTGTTCCGCGCCACCCACGGCCTTCAGAAAAAGCACGGCAAAACCCGCGTGTTCGACACCCCGATCAGCGAGTGCGGGATCATCGGGGTCGCGGTCGGGATGGGCGCCTATGGCCTGCGCCCAGTGCCCGAAATCCAGTTTGCCGATTACATCTACCCCGGGCTCGACCAGCTGATCAGCGAGGCGGCACGGCTGCGCTATCGCTCGGCGGGCGAATTCATCGCGCCGATGACCGTGCGCAGTCCGTTTGGTGGCGGGATCTTCGGCGGGCAGACCCACAGCCAGAGCCCCGAGGCGCTGTTCACCCATGTTTCGGGGATCAAGACCGTGATCCCCAGCACCCCGCATGACGCCAAGGGCCTGCTCATCGCCGCGATCGAGGATAACGATCCGGTGATCTTCTTCGAGCCCAAGCGGATCTACAACGGCCCGTTCAACGGCTATTACGACAAGCCGGTCGAGCCGTGGAGCAGGCACGCCGACAGCGCGGTGCCCGAGGGGTACTACCGCATCCCGCTGGGCAAGGCGCGGATCGTGCGTGCGGGCGAGGCTTTCACCGTGCTCGCCTATGGCACGATGGTCCATGTTGCCGAGGCGGTGTGCCGCGAGAAGGGCGTCGATGCCGAGATCATCGACCTGCGCACGCTGGTGCCGCTCGACATCGAGGCGATCGAGGCTTCGGTCGAGAAGACCGGGCGCTGCCTGATTGTCCACGAGGCGACGCGGACCAGCGGGTTCGGCGCCGAATTGTCCGCGCTCGTTCAGGAACGCTGCTTTTATCACCTCGAAGCTCCAATCGAACGCGTCACCGGGTTCGACACCCCCTATCCACACAGCCTCGAGTGGGCCTATTTCCCCGGTCCCGTCCGCATCGGCGAGGCCATCGACAAATTGCTGAGGGCGTAAGCGCATGGGCAAGTACACCTTCCGCCTGCCTGATATCGGCGAGGGCATCGCCGAGGCCGAGATCGTCGCGTGGCACGTAAAACCCGGCGACCGGGTCGAAGAAGACGGGCGCCTGGCCGACATGATGACCGACAAGGCCACGGTCGAGATGGAAAGCCCGGTTTCGGGAGTGGTGATCGAGGTGGCAGGCGAAGTCGGCGATGTGATCGCGATCGGCTCGGCGCTGGTGGTGATCGAGGTCGAGGGTGAGGGGGCTGAGGACGCGTCCGCGCCGGTGGTGGAGGCGGTGGCCGAGCGGATCGAGGCGGAGACGCCCGATGTGGGGGATGTTGCAAAGGTGGTCCGGGCCGAAGTTGGCGTGGGCCCTTCGACAGGCTCAGGACGAGCGGTCCTTGTGGAGCAAGCCAATTCTCCAACCATTACCTTACCAATACCCAAACCCGCTCAGGCTGAGCTTGTCGAAGCCCGCGCGCCAAAAACAGCCTCCCACGCCAAAGTCCTCGCCAGCCCCGCCGTTCGCGCCCGCGCCAATGAACTCGGCATCAACCTCGCCCAGGTCCGCCCCGCCGAGGACGGACGCGTGCGCCATGCCGATCTCGACGCCTTCCTGTCGTACAACGCCGGAGGCGGGTTCCGCGCCGCTGGCATCAAAGGCCAGGACCAGCAGATCAAGGTCATCGGCCTGCGCCGCCGCATCGCCGAAAACATGGCGGCGTCCAAACGCAACATCCCGCACTTCTCGTACGTCGAGGAGTGCGATGTCACCGCGCTAGAGGTGATGCGGGCGCAGCTCAACAGCGCGAGAGGTGACAGGCCCAAGCTGACCATGCTCCCGCTGCTGATCGCCGCAATCTGCCGCACGGTGCCCGATTTCCCGATGCTCAACGCACGTTATGACGATGAGGTGGGCGTCGTGACCCGCTATGGCGCGATCCATCTCGGCATGGCCACCCAGACCGAAGCCGGGCTGATGGTCCCGGTGATCCGCGATGCTCAGGACCGCAACATCTGGCAACTCGCCCGCGAAATTGCCCGGCTCGCCCAAGCCGCGCGTGATGGCACCGCCAAAAGTGATGAGCTTTCAGGTTCAACGCTGACAATCACCTCGCTCGGCCCGCTCGGCGGAATTGCCACGACACCCGTCATCAATCGCCCCGAAGTCGCGATCATCGGCCCCAACCGCATCGTCGAGCGTCCGATGTTCGTGCCAGACGGAATGGGCGGCGAACGTATCGAAAAGCGCAAGCTGATGAACATCTCGATCAGCTGCGATCACCGGGTGGTCGACGGCTGGGATGCGGCGAGTTATGTTCAGGCAGTCAAACGATTGATCGAAACCCCGGTGCTGCTGCTGAGCGACTGAGGGACGGGCGCAAGACGAGCGGGGTGGGGTGCGATGCCTGATGCCGAAACCCGGCTCGATGGTTTCATCGCCAAATTCAATCTGGCCAACCAGTCGCTGATCCGCGAAATCCGCGCGGCGCTGAAATCGCGCCTGCCGGCTGCCTGGGAAATGGTCTGGGACAACTACAACTTCCTCGTCATCGGCTATTCCACGAGCGAGCGCCCGTCGGACGCGATCCTGTCGATGGCGGCGGGAGCGAACGGGGTGGGCTTGTCGTTCTATCGCGGCGCCGATCTTGACGATCCGCAGGGTATCCTGCTGGGTGAGGGGATCCAGAACCGCTTCATCCGCTTGCCCGACGCTGCCGTGCTCGATCGCCCCGAAGTTGCCGCGCTAATCGGGCAGGCTGTCCGGCAAGCGCCCAAAAGACTGCCGACCGATGGGCCGAGCGAGCTTGTCATTCGGTCGATTTCCGCAAAGCAACGGCCACGCCGCCGGGATTGAACGGAGCCATTCCATGTCAACCGATCCGCGGATCGATGCTTACATCGCCAAGGCCGCGCCGTTCGCGCAGCCGATCCTCATCCACATCCGCGCGCTGATTCACCGCGCACTTCCTCAGGCTGAGGAAACGATCAAATGGTCGATGCCGCACTTCATGCTCGGTGGCAAAAACGTCGCCGCGATGGCCGCGTTCAAGGCGCATTGTGCTTTGGTGATCCACGGCGATGGGCGCCAGGGCCAAAAGGATCAGGGGTCGATGGGGCAGTATGGCAAGATTGGGACGTTGGCGGATCTGCCCGCCGAAGCCGACCTGACCGCCAACCTGAGTGCGGCGGCTGAGCGGGTTCAGACTGTCGGCACAGCGCTCAAACCGCGTCCGGCCAAGACGCCAAAGGCCGCGATCGGGATGCCCGAGGCGTTTGCTGCCGCGTTGGCCCAAGTGCCCACTGCGCAAGCTGCATTCGATGCTTTTGCGCCCTCGCACCGGCGCGAGTATCTGGAATGGATTGTCGAAGCCAGGCGCGCCGACACCCGCGACAAGCGGATCGCGCAGGCGGTCGAATGGATAGCCGAAGGCAAAAAGCGCAACTGGAAGTACGAAGGCTGTTAAGCCGTCAGCGAACGATCCCGCTCCAGGTCAGCCGCCCGCTGCCGGCCAGCGCGAGCTTGGGCGGGACTTTCCAGCGGATGTGGGTGACATCCTGCGGCGTGGCATAGCGCCACACCGCGCCTTCCCGGATGCGCAGGGCATCGAGCTTTCCCCAACTGCGGCCACCATCGACCGAAACGTCCTCGTCACCACTCGCGCTGCGCTCGTAAGCGATGGTGCGGGGCAGTGGATTGGTAATGGTCAGGTGTTCGCTGCGGGCCTGTGGAGCGCGCCACGAAACGACATAGACCAGGCGGTCACCGCGACGCAGGGTCTGCGCCGGTTCGAGCACGCGCGCGACCTCTCCGTTGCCAATGGATACCTCGCGCTCGACATAAACGGTGTTGGCAACTGTCACCGGCGCGGCGTGCGCCAGCGGTGCGCCGATGATCATCGCCCCAAGCGTGGCGAACCTGAACCTCATCCCCGAATGCCCCCCAAACTCGTCCCTGGCGGGGTTGTCGCAGGCAAACCCGAAGGAATGGTTAAGGGCGGTGTGCGGCAATCGCAGATCGATGGGGTCAACCCGCTGAAAGCGTAAGAAAAGTGAGGTTAACGGGTGCCTTTGCCAGGGCCGGGAACGGCGGCGGCATCGCGGTTGACACCATCCCGACCGTGGCCTAGTGGCGCTGCTCCCAAGCACGCGCGGGTGTAGCTCAGTTGGTTAGAGCGCCGGCCTGTCACGCCGGAGGTCGCGGGTTCAAGTCCCGTCACTCGCGCCATTTTGGTAGATCAGGGCCTAGCGAAAGCGCCCGGTTTC
>JANMPV010000442.1:0-4097 GCA_031370045.1 Novosphingobium sp.
GTTCTGGTTCATGGATCTGCTCGGATTCACCCTCAACACGCTCAGCCTGCTCGCGCTCGGGCTAGTCGCGGGGGTGCTGGTCGATGACGCAATCGTCGAGATCGAAAACATCGTCCGCCACATGCGGATGGGCAAATCTGCTTATCAGGCCTCGATCGACGCCGCCGACGAGATCGGCCTGGCGGTGGTGGCGACCACCTTCTCGATCGTCGCGGTGTTCCTGCCGGTCGGGCTGATGCCCGGCGTATCGGGCCAGTTCTTCAAGAACTTCGGGCTGACCGTGGTTGCCGCGGTGCTGATGAGCCTGGCGGTCGCGCGGATGATCACGCCGATGGTCGCGGCCTATTTCCTCAAGGCCAAAGGTCACGCCAGCCACGGCGAAGGTCCGCTGATGGACCGCTATATGCGCGTCCTGAAATGGTCGATCGATACCGCCGGGGTCGATGCCTATCGCCGTCGCGTGGCCGGCGCGGGCAACCGCGTGTCGCTGGGTCGGCGCCTGCTCTCGCGGCTGCGCGATCACCGCTTGTGGATGATGGGCGTGGGCCTGGTCTCGCTGGCTTGCACCCTGCTGCTGTTTGCGGTGCTCCCGCAGGAGTTCTTCCCCACCAACGACAGCGATTTCAGCCGGGTCTCGATCGAGATGGTGCCAGGCACCACGCTTCAGCAGACCGAAGCGGTGGCCGACGAGGTCGCCGCGATCGTCAATCGCGAGCCCGAGGTCAAGGAAGCGCTCGAACGTATCCGCGAGGGATCTGGCAACATCTTCGTCACGCTCAAGCCCGACCGCGCACGCACCAGTTCCGAGTTCGAAGCCGCGCTGACTCCTGTTCTGCAGAAAATCCCTGACGCGCGGGTCACGTTCATGAGCGGGCGGAGCGGGGGACCCGGCGGGGGCGGAACCGGACGCGCTATTTCGGTCATGCTCTCGGGTTCGGACCCAGAGCTGCTCAATCGCACCGCCTCGACTTTGGTCGAGCAGATGAGCGGGCTGGCCCAGGTGGTCGGACCGCGGGTCTCCGCCGACATGCGCCGACCCGAAATCATCGTTACCCCGCGGCTCGACCTCGCCGCCTCGATGGGCGTCACCACGCAGGCGCTGAGCCAGGCGATCCGCATCGCCACGCAAGGCGAGATCGACCAGAACAGCGCCAAGTTCTCGCTCTCCGATCGCCAGGTACCGATCCGGGTCAAGCTACCGCGCGAATCGCGCAAGAGCATTGAGACCATCCGCAACTTGCCGGTGCCCACGGCCAGCGGCGGCTCGGTTCCGCTGTCACGCGTCGCCGAGATCGGGTTCGGCTCGGGACCGACCCAGATCCAGCGTTACAACCAGAGCCGCCGGGTGTTCGTCGGCGCCGATCTGGCTCCCGGAGTGGTCAAGGGCACCGCCGACAAGGCGATCAAGTCGTTGCCGATCATGCAGAATCTGCCGCAGGGCGTCTCCAACGCGCCTTACGGCGAGGATGAGTGGCAACAGGAGATGATCGGTAATTTCATCGTCGCGTTGAGCGCGGGGGTGCTGCTGGTGTTCTCGGTTCTGGTCCTGCTTTACCGCCGGTTCGTGTCGCCGCTGGTCAACATGGGTTCGCTGTTCCTCGCCCCGTTGGGCGGGCTGATCCTGCTGGGGATAACCGGGCAGCCGATCTCGATGCCGGTGTTTATCGGTATCCTGATGCTGTTCGGGATCGTCGCCAAGAATTCGATCCTGCTGATCGATTTCGCGATCGACGAAATGGAGCGCGGCCAGCCCAAGCGCGCGGCGATCATCGAAGCCGGGCACAAGCGCGCCCAGCCAATTGTGATGACCACCGTGGCGATGGTCGCAGGGATGATCCCGACCGCGCTGTCGCTGGGCGGCGCCTCGCCGTTCCGCGCGCCGATGGGCACCGTGGTGATCGGCGGGCTGATCCTGTCGACGCTGCTCACGCTGCTGATCGTGCCGGCCGGGTTCAGCCTGGCCGACGGGATCGAAAAGCGGCTCGGGCCGTGGTTGGGCCGCAAGGTGCTGACCTACAAGGCGGGCGATGATCGGAACGATAAGCCGCCCGAGGCCGTTCCAGCCGAGTGAACACAACCCTGAAGCTCGCTCCCGCCCGCTCCAGGGCCTTCGCCCGCCGTCTGGCGATCGCCGCCGCTCCGGTCGATCGCGCCCGCCAGATGCGCCGCACCGCCACCGGGCTGCTGGTGGTCATGGCCGGGCTGTTTTTCGTCGCACGCACTTTCCGCGATGTGCATCCGGTGGTCGGCTATGTCCTGGCCTTTGCCGAAGCAGCGATGGTCGGCGGGATGGCCGACTGGTTCGCGGTGACCGCGCTGTTCCGCCACCCGCTGGGCATACCGATCCCGCACACCGCGATCATCCCGGTCAACAAGGACCGCATCGCCGATACCATGGCGGGGTTCCTCCAGGACAACTTCCTGACCGTGCCAGTCATTTCGCGGCGGATCCAGGCGATGAACGTCGCGCAGGCATTGGGTACGTTCCTGTCCGATCCCCGCGATGCGGCCGCCAAAGACGGGACCCGGCTGCGCGCCGGAGTCGCCAACCTGATTGGCGACGTGCTCGAATCGCTCGATCCGGAAAAGCTCGGCGGACTGGCCAAGGGCGCGCTGCGCACCCAGCTTGAAAAGCTCGATGTCGCCCCGCTGCTCGGCCAGCTGCTCGGCGCGGCGATTGCCGACAAGCGCCACATGCCGCTGTTCGAGGATTTCGTGCGCTGGTCTGGCGGCGTGCTCGAAGACAACGAGCCGATGATCCGCACGATGATTCACGAGCGCGCCAACGCCATCGTCCGCTGGACCAAGCTGGACGAGACGCTGGCCAACGCGATCCTCGACGGACTCTATAAGTTGCTCGCCGAGACGGTCGTGATCCCCGATCACCCGGTCCGGCTCAAGGTCGAGCAGGGACTGGAATCGCTCGCCCATCAGCTGGTCCACGATCCCGAGATGCAGGCCAAAGTCGCCAGCCTCAAGCGCGAGGTGCTGGCCAACCCGGCGTTCGCGCGCTGGCTCGACGGAATGTGGGAACGCGCCCGCACCGCGCTGCTGCGCGCCACCCGCAACCCGCACAGCGCGCTTTCGGGCCAGTTCGGCGAGAGCCTGGCCGAGTTGGGCGGCGCCTTGCAGCGCGACGTGCGGCTCCAGCACCTGGTCAACCGCTTCGCCCGCCGCACCGTGGTCGGCACTGCGACCCGTTATGGCGACCAGATCGTCCGCTTGGTCTCCGAAACCGTGCGCCGCTGGGATGCGCGCACCGTCACCGACCGGATCGAAGGCGCGGTCGGGCGCGACCTCCAGTTCATCCGGATCAACGGCACGCTTGTTGGCGGGCTGGTGGGCGTTCTGATCCATGTGATCGACACCCTGCTTTGAGCGCGCCCTGGAGCGGGCCGGTGCTGGTCACCGAGCGGCTCGAGCTGTGGCGTCCGCAGGTCGGCGACCGCGCGGGCCTGCGCGCGCTGATCGAGCCGGGCGAGGTGCGCCGCTTTCTCGGCGGGATGGAGCCCGACGACCACGACGTGTTCATGCGCCTGCTGCGCAACGCCGGAAGCTGGGCGCTGTATGGCTACGGCACCTTCATTGTCCGCGAGCGCGGGGAAGAGGCGATCATCGGCAACTGCGGCGTGTTCCATTCATGGCGCGGGTTTGGGCGGGGACTGGACGACATCGCCGAAGCGGGCTGGATCGTGGCCAAGAGCGCGTGGGGCAAGGGCTACGCGCTCGAAGCGATGCAAGCCGCCCTCGCCTGGTTCGAGCGCGAGCACGAAGCGCGGCCCACGCTGTGCATGATCGAACAGGGGCATCGGGCTTCGGAAGCGGTCGCTGCAAAGCTTGGGTACACGGCGTGCGACCGCGTGGCGGAGAAGGATGAGCGCCCGTTGATTGTCTATCGGCGTGAGGCGGGGGGAGCAGTGGGCCTTGCTGTGGCGCAGCCTACCAGCCCAGTTCGGCGTGCGACCCAAGCCTGACGAGTTGGAGCGTGTCGTCGTCCGGCTTGCGGTAGATCAGCACCAGATCGGGTCTGACGTGGCAGTCGCGATGGTCCTTCCACTCGCCAGTCAAAGCGTGGTCGCGGTGGTGAGCGGGAAGCG
>JANMPV010000041.1:0-3467 GCA_031370045.1 Novosphingobium sp.
GTAGATTGCCTCGATCCAGTCGCCCTCGCAGGCCTGGGGGGCGTCGCTCAGGTCGATCACGGTCATGTCCATCGAGACCCGGCCGAGCGCGTTCAGCTCAATTCCTTGCCAGCGAAACCGGCCCTTGCCCGACCAGCAGCGCAAGTATCCGTCGGCATAGCCCAGCGCGATCACCCCTACGCGGATCGCCTTGGGCGCGACGAATGTGGCGTTGTAGCCGACGCTGTCGCCCACGCTCAGATCGCGGACCTGAAGCAATGCTGCCTGGGGATAGGCGACCTGGCAGATGACGCCGCTCAGCTCAGGGCGCGGAATTCCCCCGTACAGCGCAAGGCCAGGACGCGTGAGATCGCCGTGATAGGCGCTGCCCAACGCAATCCCCGCGCTGTTGGCCAAGCTGAAGCGCCGCGCCGTTACTGCGCCACGGATCGCGGCGAAGCGCGCGCGCTGGTTCTCGTTCTGGGCCGCATCCTCGTCGGCGCTGGCGAGGTGGCTCATGCAGATGTCGATATCGAGCCCGGCCGCCACCGCAGCGCCTATCTCTGCCATGCCCAGCCCTAACCGGTTGATCCCGCTGTCGATCATCAGATCGCATAGCCCTCCCCCGCCCCGCTGCCAGCGCGCAATCTGGGCAAGGCTGTTGAGCACCGGCTTGACCCCGGTGGCGCGGCAATAGGCCACGTCAGCATCGGTCAGCGGGCCATGGAGGACCGAGATCGAACCCGGCGCAACCCAATCGAGCAGCGGCGCGACCTCGCTCCAGTGAGCGACGAAGAAATCGCGGCAACCGGCTTCGGCGAGCACCCGAACCGCCTGTCTGGCGCCCAGCCCGTACGCATCGGCCTTGACCGCAGCTCCTGCGGTGGCGTTGTCCGAAAGGCGATCGAGCGCGCGCCAGTTGTCCGCCAGCGCCGCCTCGTCGATCCGCAGCCGCAGCGCCGCAGGCGGCGGTTCAGGCGCCAAATCATGCCCCAAATTAAGCAGAGTCATCGGCGAAATCGCGCGGCGGGCCGTTGGGCAGGCCCCACCACGCCACCACCAGCGCGACCGCAGTAAACACCCAGGTGTACCACAGTCCTGAATAGGCATTGCCGGTCTTGGCGATGATGTAGCCCGCGATCAGCGGCAGGAACCCTCCGAAGTACCCCGCCCCAAGGTGATAGGGGATCGACATCGAGCTATAGCGGATGCGTGGCGGGAACATTTCTGCCAGCAGCGCGGCGACCGGGCCGTAGTTCATCGCCGAGAGAAACCCGAGCGCGCAGACCAGCGCGATGATGCCCAAGGAAGCCGCCAAACCGGGTTTCGCCTCGGAAAAGTCGTAACCGAAGCCGCTCAACACTTGCTTGAGTTCGGCTTGCCGGACCTTTGGATCTTCCGAGCCCGATTGCGCAAGCTGCAGATTTCCTCCGGACCCAACGAAAATCCGCGCCTCGCCGTAGGCATCGCTCGTTAGCGAATACGGCACGCCCAGCGTCGTAAGATCGCCGAGCAATCGCCCGCATTGGGTCTTCTGCCTGCCGGTGAACGGATCGTAGCTGCAATCGGGACCGCTCACGGCGACCGGTGCCGAGCGGGCGGCGGCGGCAAGGCCGGGGTTGGCCAACGCGCCCAGACCCCAAAAAATCGGAAACAGCAGCAGCAGGATCAGGATGTTCGCCCAGATTACCGGCTTCTTGCGCCCGATCCGGTCGGAAATGCGGCCCCATATCAGATAGAAGCCCATCGAGATCAGCCCGCCGATGCCGACCAGGACTTCGGCATGGGTCCCGTTCAACCGCATCGGGCCTTTGAGGAACGAGAGGCTGGAGAAAAACGCGGTGTACCAGATCACGGTCAGGCCGACTGCGATCCCGAACAGCGCGACGAAAATTCGCTTGGCGTTGCCGGGATACGTGAAGCTTTCGACGAACGGGTTGCCCGAAGTCTCGCCCGCCGCCTTCATCGCCTGGAACACCGGGCTTTCCGAGAGCTTGAGCCGCATCCACAGGCTGATCCCGAGCAGGATCAACGAGAGCAGGAACGGCACCCGCCAGCCCCATGCCTCGAACTCGGCCGGAGGAATCAGCGTGCGGCAGGCCAAAACCACGATAATGCTCAAAACGAAGCCGCCGACCACGCTCGCCTGAATAAAGCTGGTGTAGTACCCGCGCTGCGCGGGTGGAGCATGTTCGGCCACATAGATCGCCGCACCGCCGTATTCACCGCCCAGGGCGAGCCCCTGGATGATCCGCAGGAAGATGACGATCGCCGGCGCGGCGAGGCCGATCGACGCCGCGCTCGGAACCATCCCGACCCCCGCGGTGGCAATGCCCATCAGGGTAACGGTCACGAGGAAGGTGTATTTGCGCCCCAGCTTGTCGCCCAGATAGCCGAACAGCACCGCACCCAGCGGCCGGAAGCCGAACCCGACCGCGAACCCGGCCCAGACCAGCAGCAACTGCAGGGTAACGTTATCGGCGGGGAAGAATGCCTTGCCGATCAACGCGGCGAGCGTGCCGTAGATGAAGAAGTCGAACCATTCGAAGATCGTCCCCGCCGACGAAGCGGCGATGACCAGGCGCATATCGGACGCGCTCGGCCCAGATGTCGCTGACGTATCGGTAGTGGTCATCGATGCTCCCTCGGACGATCCCCGCCGCGCCTTAGCGAAGCGGCAGCGGCGAAGCCAGTGCCACCAGCGCGGCATCCCAGGCCAGCAGGATCGCCCCATGGCGCGCCGAATAATCGCGCGCGCCATCGAGCAGCGCGATCCCGGGCCAGTCGGGTCCTGGCCCGTCTCCAGTCAGCCACTGCGCCAGTTCGGTTCGGGTGGAAGCGACCTGTTCGGCGGACTTTCCCGGCGCGGCGATGGCGAAAATCTGCGCCGCCGCCTGGCCGACCGCACAAGCCTGCGCCCGGCAACCGATCCGGGCGATCCGCCCCTGTTCATCGCATGAGAGCGCCAGTTTCAATGAACTGCCACAACTGCGCGAGCGCGCCTCGCCATGAAGCTGCAGCGCGGGGTCAAGCGGAAACTCGGCCAGCCCGACCGCAGCGGCGAGGATCTCCGGCGAATAGAGCACTTTGCGCGGTGCCTTAGCGGGTTGTGACGGCACTCTTGCCCTTATCAGTTTTGCCCTTGGCGGCCTGGCCTGCCTCGCGATGGCGCTCGCCGATCAAGTCGACCAGTTCATCGCTGGCGGCGTTGACGAAAGGATAGCTGCGCGACGTCGAAATCCAGTCGGGCCGTCCCTTGGGTCCCCACACGGTGTCATAGCCCAGAACGAGGATCGAGAACGCCAGCACGACGATGATGATCCCCTTGATCGCGCCGAAGCCAAACCCGAGCAGGCGATCGATCGGGCCGAGCACCGAGTTGCGCGACGTGTCACCGACCCATTTGGAAGCGAACTTAATTACCGCATAGGGCACCAGCAGCAGCAGTGCGAAAGCCAGCACCGCCGCCCCGGTTTCCGAGGCGAGGT
>JANMPV010000520.1:0-3136 GCA_031370045.1 Novosphingobium sp.
GAGGTGATGGCCGAATTCGACAAGGCGGTCGATGCGCTGATCTCGTCCAACGCCGCCGGATCGCTGCTGCCCCCCGCGCTCGAGCAATACCTCGACTTGCTGGTTTCCGAATCGCGGCGGACACGTTCGCCCGACTCGGCCGAGAAGTTCTTCCGCGCGATCCAGTCGGTCGGCGATCCGGCGGTGGCACGCCAGTTCGTCCAGCTCCAGTCGGTGATTACCGCCAACGGCGCGCTCGCCGCCAAAGTCCAGGACCGCGACGAGGTCGAGCGCGAGATTACCAAGCTGCGCTATCAGATCGCCGCGATCCCCAACGATCAAGCGGCAACCGCCAAGGCGCTCGACGAACAACGCGTGGCGCTGGAGGGTCGGCTGGTCCAGATCGATTCCGAACTCCAGACCAATTCCTCGTTCAGTGCGGTCGATGACAGCCCGGTAACGGTCGCCCAGATCGCCAAAGTGCTGCGCCCGGGTGAGGCGTTCTTCAAGCTGACCGAAGTGCGCAACTATGCTTTCGGGATCCTGATCGACGGCGAGGGCGCGCAAATCTATCGGGTCGCGCGCAACAACACGACGCTCGATGCATTGGCCAACCGCACCCGCTCGTCGATTGACGGCGGGTATGACAAGCTGCCGATCTTCGATGTCGGCGCGGCGCGGGCGCTGTTCCAGCTCGTGGCCGGGCCGGTCGAGAACCGGATGCTCGCCGCCAAATCGCTGATCGTCGATCCCTCAGGTCCGCTCGAGCGACTGCCGCTGGGCGTGCTGGTCACCGATCAGGCGAGCGTCGACGACTTCAAGGCGACCCGTGCGCGCGATCCCTACGATTACACCCGTACCAACTTTCTCGCGCGGCGGGTCACGCTGTCATCGGCGCTGAGCCCGCGTTCGCTGCTGGTGGCGCGCGGGCTGCCTGCCTCCAATGCGCCGCTGCCGTTCATGGGCTTTGCCGAACACGTGCCGATCCCGATGGCGGGGCAGGCGGACGGCACCATGGTCACCGTGGGCAGCGGCTGCCAGGTCGAACTCAAGACCATCGCGATGCTCAGCCGCGAGCTGGCGCCGATCAACAAGAGCGAGCTGGTCCGCGCGGGCAACGCACTCGGCCTGCGCGAAACCCCGATGCTGACCGACGCCGCGTTCAGCGACAGCGCGGTGCTCAAGCGCACCGATCTCGACCAGTTCCAGGTCCTCCACTTCGCCACGCATGGCCTTACCGAAGGCCAATGGGGCTGCGCCAAATCGCCGCCCGCGCTGGTAACCAGCATGGGTGACGAAGGGTCCGACGGGATCCTCAGCTTCAACGAAATCGCGCGGCTGCGGCTCGATGCCAATCTGGTCGTGCTGTCGGCGTGCGAGACCGCCAGCGGGGTCAGCCAGGCCGAGGCGCGCGCAGCGGGGCAGGAGGAAGCGGGCAACACGCTGGAAGGGCTGGTCCGCGCCTTCCTGGCGGCCAACGCCCGCGCGGTGCTGACCACTTACTGGCCGATTTCGAACGAGGGCGAGAGCGAGGCGCTGATCGAGGACTTCTATCGCGCGGCGCGGGGCGGGACGATCGGCGATGCGCTGCAAACCGCCCAACTCGCGATCATGAACGAACGGGCAAGTTCGCACCCGATCTACTGGGGTGCGTTTTTTATCGTCGGAGACGCCAACAAGGCGCTGATTTCGGGACAGGCGCAGGCCCAGTTGATCGGCACGCCAAGTGCTGCGGTGGCAGCCGGCGCGCGCTAGGAAACGGGGGTTTACTTGTCTGGAGAAATCCCACAGCCGAGATCCGCAATCGTCGATTGGGTCCTTATAGCCTTCGGCCTGCTCGCGGCACTGTTCGCGGTCTACGCACCGGTCCGCGATGCAGTCAGCGAACGGATCACCGTTGATTCGATCGTGACCGGAAACGTGCTGTTTTATACGGTTCTTTTCGTCCCACTGATCCTCCTGAGCTTGTTTTTGGGCTTGATCGGCCGACACCGCGTTCTTCGAGCAGGCGAATATCCGCTCAGATGGATACTCATCGGCTTGCTGATCGGGTCGGGTGGTTTGGCCACGTGCGTGTTCTACGCTTGGCTCAACGGTAGTTTGATCCGGGTGGCGATCGAGCCGCAGGCACAGAACTATCTGCTTTTAAGCGCTGCAATCGTGCTGCTGGGTGTGACCGCCGAGGAATTGCTGTTTCGGGGCTGGCTGCTCAGCGCTCTTCAAGACATGCTCGGCTCGTCGTGGGCCATCCTGCTCTCTGCGCTCGCGTTCTCGGGGTTTCACTGGTGGGCCGGAGGTGCCGAAGCGGACGTCGTCAGTCTCGCCAACCTGATGGTGGGCGGCTTGTGGTTCGGATTGCTGGCGGTGCGCAGCAACGGTATTCTCGCGCCAATGGCCGCGCATTTCGCCTGGAACGCGAGCGAATCGATCGTGTTCGGGCTCGATCCCAATCCCGGCGTGGACGACCTTGGCGCGCTGACAAACTTCGATTTGGTCGGAACACCCATGTGGGGCGGGTCCGCAGAAGGGCTCAACGCAAGCATCGCGATGACCCTGGTGCTGGCCGCGCTGGTGATCCCGCTGCTGCCCGCGTTCACCCGGTCGGTGGCGCGGCGCGAACCCTCATTGGGCTGACGCGGCGGCCTGAGCGGCAGGCGCATCGCCGCGCGTTTCGTATGCCGCCAGTGCACCCCCCGCCAGGATCGCCAGGCTCAACGCCGGGCCGAGCCACCAACGATGCGAACTTGCGGAAACCACCTCCGCCACAGGCGCCGCCGCGGCTGGTTTGAGCGCGGTGACCGGCTTGCTGGCAGACGCGGAATCGCGCCTTAGCCAGGTTCGCGGGTCGAACGATTCGCCTGGCGCCATCGCGTGCTGCGCTCCCCTCCCCGTCACGCCCCAAAAAGGACGTCGCCCACACCATAACCTGCCTTTCGGATTGGCGAAAGCTGTGCTTAAAAGCACAACGCGAGGGTTGGCAGGGGTGTCCTGTGGCCATGTCCGGAATAAAGTCTCGGCGCACCGTCTGCCGGTGCGGTGGTTGGTCCGTTCCGGCCTGCCCTCGCCCATAACCACCGGCGCGCCAGACGCCGGGCTGCCGGGTCGACAAGGTGCCTTCGCACGAGGGCGGTGTGACGAAAGGAACGCGAATGAGCGG
>JANMPV010000521.1:0-2680 GCA_031370045.1 Novosphingobium sp.
CATCATGTGGACTTCGTCGATGATGTAGATCTTGTAGCGCGCGGTGACCGCGGCATAGCGCACCGCATCGGTCATCGCGCGAACGTCGTCGATCCCGTTGTGCGAGGCGGCGTCCATCTCGATCACGTCGATATGGCGGCCTTCGGCGATCGCCCGGCACGCTTCGCACACCCCGCACGGATCGATCGTCGGGCCGCCCTGGCCGTCGCTGCCGATGCAGTTAAGCGCCTTGGCGATCAGCCGCGCGGTGCTGGTCTTGCCGACCCCGCGCACCCCGGTCATCAGGAACGCATGCGCCAGCCGATCACGTCGGATCGCATTGCCCAACGTGCGGACCATCGGTTCCTGGCCGATCAGCTCGGAAAATGTCTGTGGGCGATATTTGCGCGCGAGCACGCGGTAGGGCTGTTGGGCCTGTGGCTGCGATGGCACATCAAATCCCAGGCCGGGCATTTCGGCCTCGTCCGCAGGTTCGTTGCCAAAGATGTCGGGGGAATCGCCCATGGGCCTCAGGTTAGGGGTTCGCCGGGCGATTGTCGAAACATGAAAAGGAGCCGGGCGACCCGCCGCAAACCGTTGTGGCTGCTTCCTTCCGGACCTGACCAGGTTGGCGGCCGCAAGCGTCCGCCCGACTCCCGGCGGCGCATATGGCGGAGCGGGAGGGGATTTTCAATGCCGGCGTGGGATTTGAAACGTCAGCGGGGTCACGACCAAAATGACCCGCTCCAAAAACCCGTTCATCCCGAGCGAAGTTGAGGGACGTTGTTCGAGCGAAGCCGAGAACCTGCCACGAGCGAAGCCTCGGCTTCGCTCAGCTTAGCGTCCCTCAACTTCGCTCGGGATGAACGGGGTATGGTAAAGTGTTGGGCGGCTAGATTTTGGTTAGCGGAAATTATCCGCGTAGGCCTGAATCTTCAGCTTGCGCGGCGGCGTAGCGATTACCCGCACCGCAATCCCGCATTTTGCGGCATAAGCCTGCGCCTCGCTCGCACTGACGAAGCTGAGCACGACCTGCTGGTTCATGTCGCCGCTGCCCGCCCAGCCCATCAGCGGATCGGGCTTCTTGGCCTCGGCGGGGACGAATTCGAGAACCCAGCCGTCGCTGCGCGCGCGGCCCGACTGCATGGCGTTCTTGGGCGGCTGATAAATCCGTGCGGGCATGGCGGTCTCTCTAATTCAAGTTTGCGTGCGCTGGAAGGCGTTCTTGGTCTTGAGGCTGGGCTTTTCCGCCCACGGCTCGTCGGGCCAACGGTGGCGGGGGTAGCGGCCCTTCATCTCCTTGACCACATCTCGCCAGGTGCCGCGCCAGAAGCCGGGAAGATCGGCGGTGGTCTGGATCGGACGCCCCCCAGGCGAAGTCAGACTCAGCAGCAGCGGCTGCGGGGGCTCGCCGATGACCGGACTCGCGTCGAGTCCGAACAGCGCCTGGACGCGCAACTCGACCGTCGGACCGGCGGGCGCGGCGTAATCAATGGCGTGCGTGGTCCCGGCAGGCGAAACAAATTCTCGCGGGGCGAGCCGATCAAGCCGCTGGCGTTCGTCCCACGACAGCAGGTCGAGCAGGGCGTTGGCAACTTGTCCGCGATCAAGATCGAGATCGCGGCGGCCAGCGAGCAGCGGGGCGAGCCATGCGGCGGTGCTGTCCTCCAGCTTTTCGAGCTCGAGCGAATCGAGCCCGGCGTGGCGCGCGCGAGCCAGCAGCGTCGCGGGCAACAGCGCAGCCAGATCGCGCCGCGCCTGATCCAGCAGCAGCGCCGCCACCGCTGCGGCATCGGGTTCGGAATCGGGCGCGCTGGCCAGCACGATCGCGCCGATCCGGCGCTCAAGCCGCGCCTCCGCCCGCGCCTCGTCAGCGTTCCAACGCACCGTCTGGCGCCGCTCCATCCGCGCACCCAGCCAGCGTTCGATATCGCCAAGATCGAGCGCCGCCGCCGCCATGATCCGCGCGCCTTTGGCCTCGCCCTGCGCATCGCCGATCGCCAGCCACTCGGTCCGCGCCAAAGGCGAAGCGGGATCGAGCCGGAACCCGCGACCCGAGGCGGACAACCACTCCTCGCCCGCTTGTGAGCGGCGGCGAGCGAGGTTTCCGGGGTAGGCGGTGGCGAGCAGGATGCCGCTGGGCGGGTGCTGTGATGCTTCGACAGGCTCAGCTTGAGCGGACCTTGGGTTAAGTTCCATTTGAAAAGTCCGCTCAGGCTGAGCCTGTCGAGCCGAAGGCGGCCGAAGGCCAACCCCCGCCGCTAACCTCGCCCAACACCCCGCCAATTCGCGCGAGGCTTTAGCGCGCGGCGACCGATCCCCCCGCCAGCGCACCAGCCGCGCTTCCAGATCCTCACCGCGACCGCCCAGCCCGCGTTCCTGCAACAGCAGCGCCAGTTCCGCCGCATCGCCCTGCGCGCCATGCTCGGCCGCCCACAACAGCATATGCGCGAGCGGCGGGTCCATCGGCAGCTTGGCAAGCAGCCTGCCGTGTGCAGTGATCCGCCCCGCCGCATCAAGCGCCTCGATCGCCCGCAGCCGCTCTTGCGCCGCAGCATAAGCGGCAGTCAAACCCCGTATCTGACGGCACTTAGCCCGACGCTGCGCCGCACCATCTATGCCGATGATCCACATTGTATGTCGGCAATTATTGGCTTGCTCATCGCCACAAACGACTGAATGACTTTGCTCGGCTCCGCGC
>JANMPV010000001.1:0-4654 GCA_031370045.1 Novosphingobium sp.
CTTCTGGCGCACCAGCAGGAACGACTTGTCGTTGATTTCGAACACCACGGTGTCGCCTGTGTCGGGCATTTCGTCTTCGCGCGCGGCGAACAGCCACACATTGGGCCACATCTTTCCGCGTTCTAGCCGGGCGAATTCCGCACTTACGTAAGGTTCGATCGCGATCGCATCGGTGGGCATGTCGAAGCCTGCTTCTTCGAACAGATAATCGGGCACCCGCCGGGTGTCGGCATCGAGCATGTCGGTATAGCTGGTGCCGGGGCAGCGTTCGCCACGCTCGATCTTGGAAATCTCGTTCACCGTTTTCACTCTTCATTTGCGCAGTGGGCAACGCAACAAAGATTGCACAGCGTGCCCGGAGCGTATCCTAGCGTAACTATGAGGACGAGGCGATGGCGACCCTGCGTGGACTGGCTAACCTGGGACCGGTGATGCAACTCGCCTGGATCCCGAGCGATTTTGATGCAGCGCTGCGCCACTGGACCCAGACAATGGGAGTCGGGCCGTTCTTCATGATGGAGAACATCAAGCTGGAGGACATGCGCTATCTGGGCGAGCCGACCGAGGCGGTGTTTTCGCTGGCGCTGGCTTATTGGGGCGACGTCCAGATCGAGCTGATCCGTCCCGAAAACGACGCTCCGTCGATCTACAACGGCGAGTATGCGGTGCGCGACCGGCTGCACCACGTCTGCCTGCTGGTCGACGACATCGCCGATGCCTATGCCGCCTGCGCCGACCATGGCGCGAAAATCCTGGTCGAAGGCAAAGTGGGCGAAAGCGGCCGGGTGATCTATGCCGATCCCGGCGGAGGGCCGGGCAGCGTAATCGAAATCCTGCAAACCCAGCCGGGCACTGCTGAGTTGTTTGGGATGATCAAGCAGGCCGGGATCGGCTGGGACGGCAGCGATCCGTTGCGTAAGCTGGGCTAGAGTTTTTCGGATTCAGTCGCCGATTCCAATAAGAAAACTCTAGGCGCTCGATCCCAGAAAGCCGAGCTGGCCGGCCTTGAAAATCGTCTGGGCGCGGTTGACCGAATTGAGTTTTTCGCCGGCGCGGTGGACGTGATAGCGGATCGTGGCGTGGCTGCGGCCCACGATCATGCTGATTTCCTTGTCGGTCTTGCCGATCGCGGCCCAGCGCAGACACTCGACCTCTCGCTTTGACAGCACGCAATTCGACGGGATTCGCCGTTTCGAGCGGTGCGCTTGGACATAGCCGGCGATGAAGCGCCGCATGACGATCCCGAAGAGGTCGCCATAAAGTGAAAACTCCTCGCTCAGGTTTTCTTTCTCGCGGTCGAGCGGGACGAAGCTGTTGGCTGAAATCTGGCCGAACGGCAGGTGCACCGGGATGACGATCGCGGCGTCGCACAGCGAGCGTTTCTTAAAATCGTGCAGCTCCATCTCGTCGAGGTAGGAATTGCGCCAGAGCGTGTAATAGCCGTGCTGGTTGACCCAAAACGGCTCGCTTTCATAGCGACAGGCGCGCGGCAGCGGCGAGCGCAGCGCAAGGCGATGGTCTTCCCACCAGCGCACGCCATCATCGATCCAGCCGAACAGATCGGCGTTAATGATCGTCCCTTCGGCATCGATCATCGGCTCCTTCGAGGAGATGTCGTCGCACGTGCAAACCTGAAAGCCACGCTCGTTGGCAATGGTGCTCAGCGCGACCGCAGCATCATGGATATCATCGATGCAGCGGACGCTGACCTGCTCGAGCAGATCGTCATAAGGAAGCTGGTTGCGAGGAACGCGCAGTTCTACGACATTTGTGGCCATCGCCGGACTATCTGCCATCCCGAGTGATTCCGCAAGGCTACCTTCAGACGAAATATCATTGCGCGAAGTGGTGTGCGATTAAGCGGCTTGTTTCTGGGTCAAAGGCCCAGCACCGACTTGGCGATGATGTTCTTTTGCACTTCGTTCGAGCCGCCGAAGATCGTCGCGGCGCGGTTGTTGAGATAACGCCCCATCGCCATCTGCGCGCCCTCGCTGCCGATCGGTTCGGGGGCTTCGTTGCCATACAGCGGACGTTCGAGCGGCAATTGCAGCGCGTCGTAGCCGTAGAGTTCGAGCCGCAGGGTATCGACCTGCTGGCCAAGGTTGGAACCCAGAAGCTTGGCGAGCGAGGTCTGTGGCCCAGGCGCGCGGCCCTTGGCGAGATCGGCGAGTATTCGCAGCTCGGTCACCTCGAGCGCTTCGGCCTCAAGCCGGGCGCGCGACAACCGGTCGCGGAAGCGGGGATCGCGCCCCAGTGCGCCGTTCACCCCCGACGGAGCTTCACGCGCCAGCCGCCCGATCTCGTCGATGGTGCGCAACAGCCGGGGTGCGTAGCACGATCCGCCGCGCTCATTTTCAAGCAGGAACTTGGCGATCGTCCAGCCTTGACCCTCTTCGCCGATTCGGTTTTCAGCCGCGGTCCGGGCGTCGGTGAAGAACACCTGGTTGACCTCATGATCGCCCGACATCGACAGGATCGGCGCGACCTCGACGCCCGGCTGGTCCATCGGCACGAGCAGGAAAGTGATCCCGCGCTGTGCCTTTACGCTAGGGTCGGTGCGGACCAGCGCGAACATCCAGTCGGCATGATGCGCATGTGTTGTCCAGATCTTCGATCCGTTGATGACGTATTCATCGTCTTCAAGCCGCGCCCGGGTTTTTAGCGAGGCAAGGTCGGAACCGCTGCCGGGTTCGGAATAGCCCTGGCACCAATAGTTTTCGCCCGAGAGGATCTTAGGCAGGAAGCGGTCTTTTTGTTCCTGCGTGCCGAACTGGCAAATTACCGGCCCGACCAGACGGAGCCCCAGGATCGAGAGCGACGGCGCTCCCGCCAGCCCGCATTCCTTCTCGAACAGGAACCGCTGCGTCGGGGTCCAGCCGGTCCCGCCGTTTTCCTTGGGCCAGTGGTAAGCGACCCAGCCCTTGCGGTTGAGAATGCGGTGCCATTCCAGTCCGATATCGGGCTCGACGAACACGCCCGCAGTACGGCGCGCGCCGATGCGCAGGCGATCGGGAAGGTTATCTGCCAGAAACGCGCGCACTTCGTCGCGAAAAGCGAGGTCTTCGGTCGAGAATTCCATATCCATGCTCAGTTCCCCTCGCGCATCGCCCATGCGATTCCGCGGCGTAGCAGTTCGTAATAAACCCCGTAGTTCCACGCGCACTTTTCGGGGTTCGGATAGAAATCGACCATCCCCGGCAGGTCGTAGTGCCCGCGGCAATGCCCCAGCGCGTTGTAGGAGACCATCCCCTGCCCGATTGGGCGGGTATAGACGATCGGCACCGCAGTTTCGGGCCACTGGTCCGAACTGAAGCCGGTCGCTTCCCCGGTGAAGCGGGTCTGCATCAAAGTGTCGATCTCAGCCGTGGTGTGCGAGAGATAGAGCTCGTCGATAACCTCAAAATCGTCGATCCCGCGGGTCAGTTCATGATCGTGGTTGACCACTTCGACCTTGAACGGGCCGATCGGCGGGTGCGCCTTGAACTGGGTGCCGAGGATTTCCATCACATCGGGGCGGATATCGGGCGTGTCGACCTTGCCGTCCGCCTCGAACACCAGGATCGAATTGGTGCCGTGGAGCGCCAGCCACTTGCCCCCGCCTTCGAGCCATTTGCGGATCGCAGCGGTTTCCGCCTTGTTGGGCATCAGATCGCAAGTGTAGCTGATCAGGAACCGGCACGCGGCGATCCGCTCGGTCGCGGCATAATCACAGCCTACCGTAGTACGAATTTGCGGATGTTCGGCAAGCAGCTTGAGCAGCTCGAGCCGGGCGAAGTCGATGTCGTGGTATTTGCCCGCGGCCACGAAATGGGCGTCGATCCGTGCGCTCATCGGCTTAGGCCCTGATCGAACCGCCGCCATCGACCGTCAGGTCGACACCGGTGGTGAAGCTGGCGTCCTCGCTGGCGAGGAACACGACCGCGCGCGCGACTTCGTCGGGCTCGCCGATGCGGTTCATCGGATGGGTGGCGGCAAAGGCGGTTTCGACTTCCTGAGGGGTGGCGGGACCGGCGTTCTGGTAGCGTTCGTACATCGGCGTGCGGATCGCGCCGGGGTGGACGACGTTGGCGCGGATCGGCACGCCGCGCGCGGCGCAATCGAGCGCGATGGTCTTGGTCAGCGCGGTTACTCCCGCCTTGGACGCTGAGTAGGCTGCGAAGATCGCCCCCGGGCGAAGCGCGAGCATCGAGCCCATGTTGACGATCGCGCCCCTCTCGCCGTTGGCTTCCATCGCGGGCAGCGCGGCGCGGCAACCATTGAAAGTGCCGCCCAGGTTGATGTCGATCGTCCGCTGCCAGCTATCGAGCGAGACATCGACCACGTTGCCGGGTTCCGAAATGCCCGCGACGTTGCACAAGACATTGAGCTTGCCGAACCGTTCGAGCGTGGCGGCGACCGCACGGTCCCATTGCGCCAGATCGCGCACGTCGAGTTCGACCGCTGCGGCGCGAGTCCCCAGCGCGGCGGCGGTTTCCTGCGCCTTGGCCAGTTGCACGTCGGCGAGCATCACGCTGCCCCCGTCGGCCACGATCAGCTTGCCGATCGCCGCACCCAATCCTTCCGCCCCGCCGCTGATCAACGCAACCTTGCCGTCCATGCGCCCCATATTCGTCGCCTTTATCGCTGAAGGATCGCTACGCCCGACAATCCGGGA
>JANMPV010000029.1:0-2181 GCA_031370045.1 Novosphingobium sp.
TGCTGGATCACCGCATCCGCGCAGCCCAACTCCAGCGCCACCGCAACCGCCGCGAGCGCATTCTGCACGTTGTGACGCCCCGGCATTGGCATCTCGATCCCTTCGATCCGCCGGGATGCGCCATCGCGCTGGCGGATCACAACGTCGAAGCGGTTGCCCCCCGGAACCGGGGTCACTGCATCGCCGCGCACATCGGCCTGCGCCGAGAAACCATAGGTGATCACCCGCCGGTCGCGGATGCGTGGAATAATGCCCTGGACCTCGGGATGATCGACGCACAGGATCGCCGCGCCATAAAACGGCACGTTCTCGACGAATTCGACGAACGCTTCCTTGATCCGCTCGAAGCTGCCGTAATGATCGAGGTGTTCGGGATCGATGTTGGTGACCACCGCGATCGTTCCGTCGAGCCGCAGGAAGCTGCCATCGCTCTCGTCGGCTTCGACCACCATCCACTCGCTAGCGCCGAGCCGGGCGTTGGAGCCATACGAGTTGATGATCCCGCCGTTGATGACCGTGGGATCGATCCCGCCGGCGTCGAGCACGGCGGCGATCATGCTGGTGGTGGTGGTCTTGCCGTGGGTGCCTGCGACCGCGACGGTCGATTTCAGCCGCATCAGTTCGGCGAGCATTTCGGCGCGGCGGACCACGGGGATACGGCTCTCGAGCGCGGCCGCGACCTCGGGGTTGGTGCGGCGAACCGCAGTCGAAGTGACCACCACTGCTGCGCCCGCCACGTTGGCCGCATCGTGGCCGATCATTACCTTGATCCCACGCTGGCGGAGGCCCTCGATCACATAGCCTTCGGCAATGTCCGAACCCTGCACAGTATAGCCCAGGTTGTGCATCACCTCGGCGATCCCGGACATCCCGATCCCGCCAATCCCGACGAAGTGGATCGTCCCAATGTCGGTGGCGACGCCTTTCACGCTACCGCCTCCTGGCCTAAAGCTTGGGCGGCCGCGCCCTGATCGACCCGGATCACGTCCATCAGCGGCTCGCCCCCGAAGCTTTCGACCAGATCGGCAAGGTCGCGGACCGCGTGGGGCAGACCGCAGTTCCATGCGCCGTGGGCGGCGTTGGCGAGCGTTTCGGGCTGCATCGCCATCGCCTGGATCTGCTTGGCGAGTTCTTTGGCGGTGAACCCGGTTTGGCGGATCGCGCGCGCGCCGCCTGCGGCGACCATCTCACGCACGTTCCATGCCTGGTGGTCGTCGGTGGCGATCGGCAGCGGAACGAGGATCGCGGGGCGGCCCGCCGCAGTCAGTTCGGCGATGGTCGAGGCTCCGGCGCGGCCGACGAACAGGTGCGCATCGGCGAGGCGACTCGCCATGTCTTCGAAATAGGTGCCGAGTTCGGCAGGGATGCCGTGTTCGGCATAGCGTTTGCGGACCGCGTCGAGATCTTCGGCGCGGCATTGTTGCGTCACCTGGAGGCGGTGGCACAAGTTGGGCGGGAGCATGGCGAGACCGTCGGGGACGACTTCGCTCAACACCGACGCGCCCTGGCTGCCGCCAGTGACCAACACGCGGAACAGGCCATCCTCGCCGAATGCGGGATAGGGTTCATCACGCAGGCTGAGCACTTCGGGGCGGACCGGATTGCCGACCAGATGCGTCTTGCTGGCGAATTTCGGCTCGAGCCGCTGGACGTCCTTGTACGACGTCGCAATCGCATCGACCCGCTTGGCGAGGAACCGGTTGACCCGTCCCAGCACTGCGTTCTGTTCATGGATCACCGTGGGGATTTTCGCCGAGGTCGCCGCCAGCAGCCCGGGCAGCGCGGGATAGCCGCCGAACCCGACGACGCACGAGGGTTCGAAGCTTTCGAACAGGCGCAATGCCATGCGCCGCCCCTCCCAGATCGCCTTGGCCGCGCGCAGGTAGCCCAGCGGACCTCCACCCAGCCTTCCAGCAGGCAGGATATGCGCGGTCAGCGCCTCGGGCTTGCCGGGGATCGCCGCGCCGCGCGCGTCGGTGACCAGCGCCACATGATGCCCGCGCGCCTCCAGCTCCTGCGCCAGCGCGAACGCGGGGAGGATGTGACCCCCTGTCCCGCCCGCGGCAAGAACGTAGTGGCGGCTAACCCCGGTCACCGCCGCACCGCCTCGACCGGGCGCGCGACATCGCGGGTCAGGAACGGGTTGCGTCGGGTAATCGCCAGCAGGAAGCCCACCCCCGC
>JANMPV010000034.1:0-1638 GCA_031370045.1 Novosphingobium sp.
CGCGCGTCCATGATCTGCGGGGTCTTGACCTCGCGATAGCCCGTGGCGTCGATCGCGCGGCGCATATAGGCCTCGAGCTCGCGCCACACCTTGTAGCCCTTTGGGTGCCAGAACACACTGCCGTGCGCTTCGGCCTGAAGGTGGAACAGGTCCATCTCTGCGCCCAGCTTGCGGTGGTCGCGCTTGGCCGCTTCCTCGAGCCGCAGCAGGTGGGCATCGAGCTGCTTCTTGTTGAGCCAGCCGGTGCCGTAGATGCGCGAAAGCTGCGCATTCTTCTGATCGCCGCGCCAATATGCGCCCGACACGCGCGTGAGCTTGAAGGCGTTTGGATCGAGCTTGCCGGTGCTGGCCAGATGCGGCCCACGGCACATGTCGTACCAGTCATCGCCTGACCGATAGATCGTCAGTTCCTCGCCCTCGGGCAGTTCGCTCGCCCATTCGGCTTTGAAAGCCTCTCCGGCTTTCCGCCAACGGGCAATCAACTCATCCCGCGCCACCACCTCACGTCGGATGGGCTTGTCGGCAGCAATGATCCGGCGCATTTCTTCTTCGATCGCTGGCAGATCGCCTTCGGCAATCGTATCCCCAACTAGATCGAAGTCATAATAGAAGCCGTCGTCGGTCACAGGGCCGAACGTAATCTGAGCTTCCGGAAACACGTTCTGCACCGCCTCCGCCAAGACATGCGCAAAATCGTGGCGGGCGAGTTCGAGCGCGTCGGCCTCATCGCGCGCGGTGACCAGCGCGAGCACTGCATCGCCCTCAAAGGGGCGATTGAGATCGCGCAACTCGCCATCGACCCTTGCTGCCAGCGCCGCCTTGGCGAGGCCGGGGCCAATGGCGGCAGCGACATCGGCCGGCGACTGCCCGCGCGGCACTTCGCGCACAGAGCCATCGGGCAGTGAAATCTTGAACATCTGAGACATGGACACACTCGTCTGGTTTGGCGGCGCTGTGGCACAAGGCCCCTAAGCACAGGCTTGGCGGCGCCGGAAGCCCGCGCATTGGATGGCTAACCGTTTCGAGTGGAGATGCCGCCCGCCCGAAACCCCGGGCCGCGGCAGAGGCGCCTAGCGCGCGACCGTCCGCCCCCGGGTGGTGGGAGTGGTGCTGGTCATAGTCAGGGCGCGCTTGCCGTGCATGACGCGGCCATAGCATTGCGATGGTTAAGTGTCGATGGAGGCCGTCACGTAAACCGGTTCCGCCCCGCCTCCACCGCCATCGTATGCCCCGCCGCCAGCTTGGTCGAACGCTGGCGCACGGTGTCCATGAAGCGCCATTCGCAGGTGCTGCGCGCCGGGGTCAGCTCGACCGCCATGTAGCCGCGCTGCGCGGTGTCGCACCACTTGAGGCCGGGGTTGAGCGCAACGGTGTCCGCCGCCAGCCGATCGGGCTTGATCCACGGCAGCGAGCCTTCGGCGCCGGGCGAGGTTACGCTGTGCCCGCCAAATTCGACCCCTGCGGCAGCTTTGTTCGATACCAGATTGTTGGCCCAGGCATTGTGGCTGTCGCCCGAGAGCACCAAGAGGTTGGCGTCGGCGGCGCGCGCGCTGCTCAGCAAACGCAGGCGCGACAGGGTAGCCGTCCCACGCGTCAATGTTGAACGGCAATTTGGCTTTGCTGGCAGCGACTCCGTTG
>JANMPV010000358.1:0-1705 GCA_031370045.1 Novosphingobium sp.
CACCCCGACGTGTTCAACGTGCTGCTGCAAGTGCTCGATGACGGGCGGTTGACCGATGGGCAGGGGCGGGTGGTCGATTTCACCAACACCCTGATCATCCTCACCAGCAACCTGGGCAGCCAGTTCCTTGCCAGCCTGGACGAAGGGCAGGACGTAGCTGCGGTCGAACCACAGGTGATGGAAGTCGTGCGCGGACACTTCCGCCCCGAATTCCTCAACCGGCTCGACGAGATCATCCTGTTCCACCGCCTTGGCCAGGAACACATGGCGCCGATCGTCGACATCCAGGTCGAGCGCGTCGCCAAGCTGCTCAAGGACCGCAAGATCGCGCTCGAGCTGACCGACGCGGCGCGGCGCTGGCTGGGGCGCGTCGGCTACGATCCGGTTTACGGCGCGCGACCCTTGAAGCGCGCGGTGCAACGCTATGTCCAGGACCCGCTGGCCGACAAGCTGCTAGCGGGCGAGATTCCCGACGGCAGCACGGTCAAGATCGACGATGGCGACGGGGCGCTGGCGATTGCCGTGACCTGACCCGGCTTGACCGTACCCACACCGCAGTTTAACCGGGCGATTAAAGTGTCGTTCGGGAGACTCGGATCATGCCTGTTGCCTACATCGTCGATGCCGTGCGCACAGCCGGGGGTCGCCGTGGCGGGCGGCTCGCCGGGGTTCACCCGGTCGATCTCGCCGCCGCTTCGCTCGATCATCTGGTCGGCCAGACCGGGATCGATCCTGCCGCCATCGAAGACGTGGTCATGGGTTGCGTCAGCCAGGGTGGCCAGCAGGCAGGGCAGATCGGGCGCAACGCCGTCCTCGCCTCGCGCCTGCTGCCGCAATCGACCCCGGCGGTGACGATCGATCGCCAGTGCGGCTCATCCCAGCAGGCGATCCAGTTCGCCGCGCAGGCGGTGATGAGCGGCACGCAGGACGTGGTGATCGCCGCGGGGATCGAAAGCATGACCCGCGTGCCGATGGGTTCAACCTCGATGTTCCACGTCAAGGAGGGGCTGGGACATTACAAATCGCCAGGGCTCGAGGCCAAGTATCCCGGGATCATGTGGTCGCAGTTCGTGGGCGCCGAGATGATCGTCAAGAAGCACGGCTTCACCAAGGACGACCTCGACCGGTTCGCCTTCGAAAGCCACCAGAAGGCGATTGCTGCCACGAAAGCTGGGGCGTTCGGCGAGGAGGTCGTGCCTATCACGATCGAAACCCCTGAGGGCGAGGCGCAGCACACGATCGACGAGGGTATCCGCTTCGATGCGACGCTGGAGGGCATCGCCGGGGTGAAGCTGCTCCAGCCCGAAGGCTCGCTGACCGCAGCCAGCTCGTCGCAGATTTGCGACGGTTCGAGCGCGGCGCTGGTGGTTTCCGAAGCAGCGCTCAAGCGCTATGGCCTGACCCCGCTGGCGCGGGTCCACACCCTGACGGTGACCGCAGGCGATCCGGTGATCATGCTCGAAGAACCGCTGTTCGCGACCGACAAGGCGCTCGCCCGCGCCGGGCTGAGCATCCACGACATCGATCTTTACGAAGTCAACGAGGCGTTCGCGAGCGTGCCGATGGCCTGGCTCAAGCACACTGGGGCCGATCCGGCGCGGCTCAACGTCAACGGCGGGGCGATTGCGCTGGGGCATCCGCTCGGCGCTTCGGGCACCAAGCTGATGGCCACGCTGCTCCACGCGCTCAAGGCGCGCGGCAAGAA
>JANMPV010000096.1:0-7128 GCA_031370045.1 Novosphingobium sp.
GTCTGCCCGGCCGCAAGCCACAATGGCGGCTGCGAACCCGCCGCATAAACATCCGCAAACCAGCTTGTCGATTTGTCGGCCGAATACGAGCCCACCCGAGCCATCGAGAAGAACAGCGCGATCGCCAGCGCCCCGCCGCCAAGGTGAAACCACTGTGCGATGCCGACCAGCAGCGCGATATAAAGCGTTTCATTGCCCAGCCCGAACAGCAGCCGCCCAAGCAACATCAGCTCATACGGATCGCCAATCGCGGTCAGACCTGCGCCAATCGTGCAAATCACCGCCGCGATCAGGATTGCCTTGGCCGCCCCGATCCGGTCGATCAAGATGCCGCCAAGCAGCGCCAACGCGATATTGGGCAGGTTGAACACCGCATTGAGCAGCCCGATCTGCGACTGCGAAAACCCACGCTGATCGCGCAGCAGCCCGGCCACCGGGGCGATGCTGTCATAAGTATAATAGCTGCCCATGATGGTCAGCGCAGCAAGCGCCAGGATCAGCCATTTGATACGATGCTGCGCCATCCCCCGCACCCCCTGAACTATTCGATCCGCGCGCCCTGTCGGCGCAGTTCTGCCTGCACCGCCCGCACATCAACGTCAGCAAACCCGCGCCCGGTCTTGACGCCGATCGCCGCCGCGACGCCCGCGCCCTGCCCCGCCACCGCGCAGCACATCATGTTGCGCACCGCGGCATGGCTGATTTTATCGCCACCGATGGTGCGGCCGGTGACGATCAGGTTTTTCACCCCCTTGGGCAGCATCGCGCGGTAGGGGACGTGGAAGTAACGCCCCGTGGTCGGCAGGATCAGCAGGCCGTAGCCATCGATGAATTCGGGAAAGATGCCGATGCTGTCCTCGAACCGCGCCTGCCCGCGCACGTCGGCTTCGGTCATATTGTAGGCCGCGTCGATCTTGCGGGTGTCGCGGATGCCCAGGGTCATTCCGAAATTGCGCAGTTTGGCGTGCTCGCAGCCGGGCATGAAATGCTTGAGTGCATCCACCGCGAGCATCGCCTGCCTGCGCCCGGCCATCTCGCCCATGGTCAGATCATCAGGATCGGTTCCGTCCAGGGTTAAGTGGACCATGTTGAGATAGGTCAGATCGCCCTGATCCGAAACCGTGCCCCAGGTGCCAGCGATTGTGGCGAGATTATCCGGCAGAAGTCCTGCCGCCAGCGCCTGCTTGAACGGCTTGCGCAGGAACGGGGAGAACATCTCATCCTCCTTGCCATCCGTCGTGATGTCCCACTCGCCCTCGCCCGCCCAATCGGCATAAGTCTGCGGATCGGCCTTCACCGCATCGATGAACCGCGCCTTGTTGACCCCGCACATCGAGAACATCACCGAGGCTGACATCATCTCGGCCTTGGGGTGTATGAAGGTGGGCGCGCCCGCGCGGTGGGCGACATCTGCGTCACCGCTGGCGTCGATCACCCGTTTGGCCAGGATCGCCTCGCGCCCGGCCTTACTCTCCACGATGGCACCCTTGATCGTATCGCCTGCCATGATCGGAGCGACGAACATCCGGTGCAGCATCGGGATGCAGCCCGACTCGTTCACCAGAACATCGGCGACATACTTGAACGCCTCTGCATCGAGCGCGTGGCTGATCGATTGCGGTTCCGGGATTGCCGCGCCCATCGATTTCGCGCGGTCCTCAAACTCGCGGCCGATCCCTTCGCTGTCGATGGTGGCGGGATGGCGATACCAGGCGAAGCCCTCGACCCCGACCTGGGTTATATTGCCGCCGAAACAGCCATAGCGCTCGAGCAAAGTCGTCTCTACCCCGGCGCGCGCCGAGGCGAGCGCTGCTGCCAGCCCACCGGGGCCGGAGCCAACGACCAGCACATCGGTTTCGCGGATAACGTCAATCTGGCGCGCGGGCTCATCGATGGTGCGGGTCATCTCTGGGCGGTTTCCCAATCGGGCGCAGTGTAGAAAGGGGCGTTGGAAGGGGCCAGCAACGGCTTGCCCAGAATATGGTCCGCGCCTTTTTCGCCAATCATGATGGTGGGGGCATTGAGATTGCCCGTGGTGATCGACGGCATCACCGAGCTGTCTACGACGCGCAAGCCTTCGATACCGATGACCCGCAGTTCGTAATCAACCACCGCCATCGGGTCATCGCTGCGCCCGATTTTGCAGGTTCCGCACGGATGATATCCGCTTTCGACCTTTTCGCGGATGAATTGGTCAATCGCTTCGTCGGATGTAATGTCCGCGCCAGGAGCAATCTCATCGCCACGGTAAAGATCGAATGCGGCCTGCTGGAATATCTCGCGGGTCAGGCGAACACCGGCGCGCATATCGGTCCAGTCGTCCTCATGGCTCATATAATTGAAGCGGATGACGGGCTTTTCCCGCGGATCGGACGAGCGCAGGGTGACACTGCCCCGGCTTTTGGAACGCATCGGGCTGACATGGGCCTGAAAACCATGCCCTTGGACCAATGATTTGCCATCGTATCGCACCGCAAGCGGGAAAAAATGATATTGAATATCGGGATATTTGATCCCGGCGCGGCTGCGGATAAAGCCGCAGCTTTCAAAATGGTTGGTCGCGCCCAGTCCCTTGCGCGTCAGCAACCATTGTGCGCCGATTATGCCTTTTGCCAGCCAGTTCATATACGGGTAAAGCGTTATCGGCTTTTTACTTGTCATCTGGAAATAAAATTCGAGATGATCCTGTAGGTTCATGCCCACGCCGGGGCGGTCGGCAACCACCGTGATGCCGTGCTCGCGCAATTCGGCTGCCGGGCCAATACCCGATAGTTTCAGCAACTGTGGCGAGTTGATCGGGCCTCCGGCTAGGATCACCTCGCGGATCGCGCGCACCTCATGCTGCTGGCCGGCTCGTTCATAGGCAACCCCAACCGCTTTGCGGCCATCCATGATGACCCGGCTGGCCAGCGCATGGGTGATGACCGTGAGATTGGATCGCTTCATCGCCGGATGCAAAAACGCTTTGGCCGCGCTGCACCGCGCACCATCGCGAACGGTCATGTCCATCCGGCCGAAGCCTTCCTGTTGCGCGCCGTTGATATCCTGGGTCACCGGATATCCCGCCTGGGCCGCTGCATCGATCCATGCCTGGTAGAGCGGGTTTTTCATCGCGCCGTAGGTGGTGTCGAGCGGCCCCTCAGCGCCGCGGTACGCGTCTCCGCCCTCGGCACGGCGTTCCGCGCGCCTGAAATAGGGAAGCACATTGGCATAGCCCCAGCCGATCGCTCCTTGATCTTGCCACAGTTCGAAATCGAACGGATTGCCTCGCACATAGACCAGCCCGTTGATCGACGATGACCCGCCCAGCCCCTTGCCGCGCGGGGTATGCATCCGGCGGCCGGCGAGCGCAGCTTCAGGCTCGCTTTCATAGTGCCAGTTGTACTTTCGCGTGTTCATCGGAATCGACAGGGCACTTGGCATCTGGATGAACACCGAGCGGTCGGAGCCGCCATATTCGAGCACCAGCACAGAATGACGCCCATCGGCACTCAAGCGCTCGGCCAGCACGCACCCGGCCGACCCGGCGCCAACGACGATAAAGTCGAATGGTTCGGACGAGCGCATCTATTCAGGCCCGGCCAGCGCCTGGCCGCGATGCAGCGCCAGCAACCCCTTCAGCGTGCCGACCGACATCACCAGCAATAGCGCGGCTAAGGGCAACCCCGTGGCAATCGCGCCTGCCTGCAATGACGTCAGCCCGCCGCTGAGCAAAAGCACAACCCCGATCCCACCCACCGCGATCAGCCAGATCGACTTTTGCCGCAACGGCGTATCGGTGCGGCCACCCGCAGTCATCGTATCGATTACCAGCGTGCCCGAATCCCATCCGGTCACAAAGAATATCAGGATCAGACAGACCGCCACGAACGATGTGAACTGAGCCCAGGGAAGCGAGCCGAGCAGCACGAACAATTGCGTGTCGAGCGATGCGGTTGCCAACTTGGGGGCGTTGCCTGCCACAATCTGCGCAATGCTCGCATCGCCGAATATCGTCAGCCAGACGATCCCGAACAGGCTTGGCGCAATCAGCGCCCCGGCCATGAATTCGCGCACCGTCCGCCCCAGCGAGATCCGCGCCATGAACATGCCCACGAACGGGGCCCAGCTGATCCACCACGCCCAGTAATAGACCGACCAGTCATCGTAAAAGCCACTGTCGACGCGTCCGACCGGATTGGACAGGGCGGGCAAAAGCCTGAGGTAGCTGACGGTGTTGGTGGCGATATCGCGCAACAGCTGCAACACCGGGCCGGTCGCCAAAACAAAGCCGAGCAACCCCACGGCGACCCACAAGTTGCCCTCGCTGAGGATCCGGATGCCGCGATCGATTCCGCCGCGAACCGACAGGAAGGTGATTGCCGCCATGATCGCAACCAGCGCCAGAATCGAGCCGGGCGAGCTGGCAATGCCATAAAGATAGGTGATCCCGGCCATCGCCTGTTGCGCGCCAAGCCCGAGCGAGGTGGCGAGCCCAAAGATCGTCGCCAGCACCGCCAGCACTTCGATCCCGTCACCGGCGCGGCCCCACACCGCTTTGCCGAACAGCGGATAGAACGCCGAGCGCATCGAAAGCGGCATGCCGAAGTCATAGGTGAAAACCGCGAAAGCGAGGCCGGTAAAGGCATAGATCGCCCAGGGGTGGAGCGACCAATCGAAGATCGTCGCGGCCATCGCCAGGCTGCGCGAAGCCATTGCGTCGCCCGGCGCCCCGCCCAATGGTGCGCCCGCGCGCCCGGCCATCGACGCGGTGAAATGGGTGACAGGCTCGCCAACCCCGTAGAACACCAGGCCGATGCCCATCCCTGCGCCAAACAGCATCGCAAACCACGAAAGGCGCGAGTAATCGGGCTTCGCGCCCTTGCCGCCCAGCCGTATTTTCCCAAGCGGAGAGATGGCCACTACCACGCAGAACAGCAGCAGCAGGTTCCCGATCGACATCAGGAACCAGTCGAAGTGCGACACAACGCCCCCGCGCAGCGCATCGAACAAAGACGCCGAAGAGGCCGGTGCGATCACGCTGTAGAGGATCACCGCCAGCGAGATCGCAGCGGTTGGCACAAACACCGCCGGATTGACGATCATCCCGCCCCAGTTGCGGTTGGACTTGCCATAGGCTCCGGGATCGATGTCGTTCGTCCAATCCGCCATAATCCCCCTATCGCAGCTGTGCTGCTGCGGTTGTCAAAGCCAGGTACAACCACGGCGCAAAGCTGCGCCAGACTTCCACCTCAAAGCGGGTATCACCGCTGCGCAGCAGAACGATCTCGACCGTCTCGAAGATAGTCCGCGTCGCACGCCCGGGATCGAACCGGTCGAGGTCGAGCGGGCAGCCCGCCATCAAGACTTCGGCGGCGCGGGGGCCTTCGACAACCAGACAGATCGATCGTTCGCTTATTTCGGTCACCGCCAGCGGCGCGCCCTCGCCTCGCGGTATCGCCGTGCCCGGCGTGGTGCGCAACAGCCACTCGTCCGGGCCAAGGCAGGCGATTTCGCCAGCGGTTGTTCCGATCCTGGCGGGCAGCTTGCGCCCCAGCAATCCCTCGAGTGCTTTGGTATCGTGGGCGCGGAGCGAAAACCGCGCCATTGGTGGGGCCAGCGTGATCGACACGCCCGTTGCGGCAAACGGCTCCGACGAGATCGGCTCGGCGCGGGTCAGGGCGTCAGGCATCGAGCCGCGCTCCGTCCGGATCGTAGAACACCGTGGTGCCGACCTTGGCTGTCAGAACCCTGCCGGGCATCGGGATATGCAGCGTCTCGCCGATCCGCTCCTTGCCGCCTGCGACGAGCGCCAGCGCGATCGACCGGCCCAGCGTCTCGCTCCAATACGAGGAAGTGACATGGCCTAGCATCGTCATCGGGATCGGCTGGCGAGGATCGGCGACGATCTGCGCGCCTTCCTCCAGCACCTCGTTGGAATCGTCGGTCAGCAGCCCGACCAGCTGCTTGCGCCCCGATGCCTCGATGTCGGGCCGGGCGAGCGAGCGCTTACCGACGAAATCGGGCTTCTTCCTGCCCACCGCCCAATCGAGCCCCGCGTCATACGGCGTCACCGTGCCGTCGGTATCCTGCCCGACGATAATGAAGCCCTTTTCGGCGCGCAGCACGTGCATCGCCTCGGTGCCATACGGCGTGATGTTATATGCGGCTCCGTCGGCCATCAGCCGTTCCCACAGCGCGCGGCCATAGGCGGTCGGCACATTGATCTCGAAGCCCAGTTCGCCGGTGAAGCTGACGCGGAACAATCGCGTGGGAACACCGCAAATGGTTCCTTCGCGGATCGCCATGTGCGGGAAGGCCGCGGCGGAAAGGTCGATCCCTTCGACCAGCGGCTCGAGCAGCTTGCGCGCCAGTGGCCCTTGCACCGCGATCACCGCCCACTGTTCGGTCGTACTGGTCAGCCACACGTTGAGATCGGGCCATTCGGTCTGGAGGTAATCCTCCATCATGTTCAGCACCCGCGCCGCTCCGCCGGTGGTGGTGGTCAGATGAAACCGGTCGGGCGCCAGTCGTGCCGAAACGCCGTCATCGGTGATGAAGCCGTCTTCCTTGAGCAACAAGCCATAGCGGCACCGCCCCGGCTCCAGCGCCTTCCACGGATTGGTGTACATGCGGTTGAGGAATTCGGCCGCGTCGGGTCCGACAACCTCGATCTTGCCGAGCGTCGAGGCATCGAAAATCCCGACCGACGATCGCACCGCGCGACATTCGCGATTGACTGCCGTGTGCATCGATTCGCCCGGCTGCGGGAAATAGCGCGCCCGCCGCCACTGCGCGACCAGCTCGAACACCGCGCCGTTTTGCTCTGCCCATCCATCGATTGCGGTCTGTCGAACCGGCTGGAACAGCGCATCCTTGGCGTGCCCCGCCAGCGCCCCGAAGGTCTGCGGGGTATAAGGCGGGCGGAACGTCGTGAGGCCGATAGCGACCACCGGGCGGCCCAACGCCTGCGCGGCGATCTGCAGGCCGTTGAGGTTGGAGGTCTTGCCCTGATCGGTTGCCATCCCGGTGGTGGTGTAGCGCTTGATATGCTCGATCGACCTGAACCCCTCGCGCACCGCAAGGCGGATGTCCTTGGCGGTCACGTCGTTCTGAAAATCGACGAAAGCCTTGATCCGGGCGGGATCG
>JANMPV010000097.1:0-9762 GCA_031370045.1 Novosphingobium sp.
CGATCAACGTCAACGACAGCGTCACCAAGTCGAAGTTCGACAACCTGTATGGCTGCAAGGAATCTCTGGTCGATGCGATCCGTCGTGCCACCGACGTGATGCTGGCCGGCAAGGTCGCCTGCGTCGCCGGGTTCGGCGATGTCGGCAAGGGCAGCGCCCAGTCGCTCCGCAACGGCGGTGCGCGCGTGATGGTCACCGAAGTCGATCCGATCTGCGCGCTGCAGGCGGCGATGGAAGGGTTCGAAGTCGTGACGATGGAAGACGCGGTCAGCCGCGCCGACATCTTCGTGACCGCCACCGGCAACGAGGACGTGATCACCGCCGAGCACATGAAGGCGATGAAGAACATGGCGATCGTGTGCAACATCGGCCACTTCGACAGCGAAATCCAGATCGCGGCGCTGTCCAACTACAAGTGGAGCGAGATCAAGCCGGGCACCGATCTGGTAGAATTCCCAGCCGAGAATGGTGAGCCCGCCAAGCAGATCCTGATCCTGGCTAAAGGCCGCCTGGTCAACCTGGGTTGCGCCACCGGCCACCCCAGCTTCGTGATGTCGGCGAGCTTCACCAACCAGACGCTGGCGCAGATCGAGCTGTTCCAGCGCAACGATCAGTACCAGAACGATGTCTACGTCCTGCCCAAACACCTCGACGAAAAGGTCGCTGCGCTTCATCTGGAAAAGCTGGGCGTGAAGCTCAGCGTGCTGAGCAAGAAGCAGTCCGACTATATCGGCGTGCCGCAGCAGGGACCGTTCAAGCCCGATCACTACCGCTATTGAGGCGAGGCGTGGTCGCTTAGTTGGCGTGAAACGCCAGCGGGTGGCCGCGCAATTCGTCGTCACGAGTAAACAACCTTGCGCCGAGGTGCTGGGCCACCGTCAGTAACAGCTCGTCGAATGGGTCGCCGTGCATGAGGGGCGGGTCGAGAAAATCGGCGCATTGCTCGCCGGTGATCGGCTCGACTGTCAAGCCAAGGCGCTGGACGGCTGCCAGCAGCGCCTTGGGTTCATAAGGGCCTTTCCGCTCGCCCGATCTGAACCGTCGGTTCCATTTGATCCGCAACTCCCAGATCGACACGCCCGAAACGAGAAGCTGATGCTCGGGGTCGATGAGCATCGCATACTCATCCGGCGTGAACTGGGTCCGTTCGGTCGCAGCCCACAACACAAAGTGGGTATCGAGCAGCAGCCTCAATCGTCGAGACCCAGCACTTGGCGGCTGAATGCGGGGTCGTCGAATTCGGGGGGCCACAGATCGAGGCCCTCGGGATTGAAGTTGATCGATTTAAGATAAGCGTCAGCGGCTGCAAAATTAAGCGGGTTCTTTGTCTTGCGCGGGGGGCTGATCTCGGCGACGACCTTGCCGTGCTTGGTGATCGTGACCGTCTCGCCGCGCTCGGCTGCTGCGATAATGGCGGAGAACTGGGCTTTGCCCTCGCGGATCGACATTTCCATAATAAGCTCCTCGCTCTCAAAGGTAGCGACAAAATACTGTGACCACAAGTAGTCACAATTTTCGTTCGCTGCTCCCGACCCCATTGTATTCCGCCCCACCGCCGCATAGCGAAGCGCAGATGCTGCTATCCCAGACCGCGCTTGTTTTGATCGGACTGCTGCTGGCGGTGTGGACGCTGGCGGCGGGCTGGGCGGTGGTGACTGCGCGTCAGCGCGCGCGCCGGGCCGAATCGAGCCAGCGGCTTGCGCGGCGGCTGGGCGGATGATCGACGAGGCGCCCGCGCTGCCGTTGCTGGTACGCAGCGACGGGCGGATCGAAGGCCCGGTGCGGCTCGCCGGGTGGCTCGGGCTGGAGGCGATGCCGGGGTTCCTCAGCGAACTCGATGGCGGCGATCGCGGCTTGCCCGAAGCGCAGCTTGCCGAACTGACCGAACTGGTCCGCCGCACCCAGAAGACTGCCGCGCCGTTCAAGCTGGTGGTCACCCCGCGCGGCTCGGCGCGCAACCTGTCGTTGCGTGGCCACCTGGCCGATCCGCAAGTCTCGCCCGGCGGGGCGGCGCTGGTGTGGGTGTTCGACTTTTCCGATAGCGAAGCCGAACTGCGCCGCTTGCGCGCCGACGCGGCGCAAGCCCAAGCGCGGTTCGCCGGGCTTTCGGGGCTGATCGAAGCGGCACCGATCCCGATGTGGTTCCGTGGCAACGACCGCCGCTTGCTGCTGGTCAACGCCGCCTATGTCGCCGCGGTCGGCGGGCGCAGCGCGGATGCCGTGGTCGAGGCGCAGACCGAGCTGGTCGAAGTCGCCAACGGCAAGAGTGCTGCTGATTTTGCGTTCGAGGCGCGCCGCCGCAAAGATCCGGTCGAGCGGGTGGTCGCCGCCACCGTGGTCACGCCCAAGGGCAACCAGCGCCGTTCGCTGCGGGTTACCGACCTTTCGCTCGGTGCGGATGGAGTCGCGGGCTACGCGGTCGATATCGAGGACCTGGAAGAACAGGCGCGCGCCTTTGCCGCATTCCGCGGGGCGCAGCGCGACATGCTCGATACGCTTTCTGCCGGGATCGCCCAGTTCGACACGCAGGGCCGCCTGACTTTTGCCAACCAGCCGTTCATGCGGGTTTTTGCGCTCGACCCGAGCTGGGTTCAGGACGGCCCGAACTTCGAGCGCCTGCTCGACCGGATGCGCGATGCCTCGAAAGTTCCCGAAGTCCGCGATTTTGCCGAATGGCGCGTCGAGCGGCGTGGCTGGTTCACCGCCGGTGCCGCGCAGGAAGAGGCCTGGCTGCTGCCCGATGGCACGCATTTGCGAATCGTCGCCCAGCCGCTGCCCGACGGCGGACTGCTGCTGATCGCGGAGGACCGTACGGAACAGCTCCGTCTGGCCGCGACGCGTGACACGCTGCTGCGCACCCGCACCGCGACTTTCGACAAATTGTTCGAATCGCTGGCGGTGTTCGCTCCCGATGGGCGGCTGCAAATCTGGAACCGGCGGTTCGCCTCCGACTGGGGGCTCGACGATACCTTCCTCGACCAGCACCCCAAAGCCGACGAATTGCTCAAACGGATCGGTGCGCGGCTGCGGCGTCCAGCGCAAGCGCAAAGCGTGGGCAGCGTGATTCGCGCCGCAACGCTTGAGCGGCGCGAAAGCGGCGGGCGGGTGGCGCTGGCCGACGGGCGGTTCCTCGAATTCGCCGGGGTGCCGCTGCCCGATGGCAACGGCATGCTCACCGTGCTCGATATCACCGCCACCCAAAAAGCCGAGTCTGCGCTGAAGGAACGCAACGCGGCGCTGGTCGAGGCGGACGCGGTCAAGACCCGCTTCATCGGCAACATGGCCTACGAGTTCCGGACCCCGCTGACGTCGATCGGCGGGTTTGCCGAGATGCTGGAGGCCGGGATCGGGGGCGAGCTGAGCGAGCCGGGGCGCGAATACGTCGTCGCGATCCTGGCCGCGGTGGCCCGGTTGGGCGACCAGATCGAAAACGTGCTCGATCTGGCCCAGAGCGAAGCTGGAACCCTGCCGTTCCAGCGCGAGCCGGTCGAGTTGCGGGCACTGGCGAAGGACATCCTCGCGCAGCGCAAGGTCAAGGCCGAGGTCGGCAAGGTCACGCTCGATTTGCGGGGGGCCGATGCGACGGTGCCGGTCGAAGGCGACCCGCGGCGGTTGCAGCGCGCGCTGACCCAGCTGATCGACAATGCCATCGCGGCGGTGCCGCAAGGCGGGCGCGTGCTCATCGAGGTCGGCCGCGTGCGCAAGGGCGGGGCGCGGGTGGTGGTTTCGGACAATGGCCCCGGAATGAGCCAGGCCGTTCTCGCCCGCGCGCTCGAAGGGCTGCGCTTCTCGCCCGACGGCCGGACCGTCGAGCGCCGCCAGGGCTTGGGCCTGCCGCTCGCCCGGCAACTGGTCGAAGGCCACGGTGGCACGCTCGAGCTGCTGTCCGAAGAAGGCCACGGCACCTCGGCGATCGTCACGCTGCCGTGAGCAAGTGATCGCTAGGTGAGGGTGCAGCTTCCGGATTTGCCCGCGATGGCGCGATTCGGCGCGACGATCGCCGCTCGCCTGCGCCCCGGCGACGTGGTCGCGCTGAGCGGCGATCTGGGCGCGGGGAAGACCACGCTGGCGCGCGCGATCCTGGCGGCTTTGGGCCATTTCGGTGAAGTGCCGAGCCCGAGCTTCGCGATTCTCGAACCCTATCCTGCGCCGCCGTTGCGGCTGCCGGTGGTCCATGCCGACTTCTATCGCCTGACCGATCCGTCCGAACTGGCTGAGATCGGGCTGGACGAGTGGCGCGAGGGTGGGGTGCTGCTCGCCGAATGGCCGGATCACGTCGGCGGTTTCACTTCCGAGCCGGGCTGCCTCGGCATCGCGCTGGAAATCGTTGGCAACGGTCGCGCCGCCATTGTGCAGCCGGGGCGCGATTGGCTAGAGCGCGGGGCATGGAGCTGACTACCCGCGATCCGATCCCCGTCGATGCCGAAGCCTTCCTTGCCGGCGCAGGGTGGGGTGGGGCGGCGATCGTCCCGCTCGATGGTGACGCCTCGTTCCGGCGCTATTTCCGGATCAACGGCCCCGCGGGCAGCGCGATGCTGATGGATGCGCCGCCGCCGCACGAGGATCCCCTGCCCTATCTGCGCGCGGCCAAGTGGCTCGATGCCAACGGGCTGCGTGCGCCGCGCATTCTCGCTGAAGACGCGGCGCGCGGGCTGGTTCTGATCGAAGATTTCGGCGACATCCGGATGCGCGAATATCTCGACGCGTGGCCTGCCGACGAGGCGGAGATTTACCGCAACGCGGTCGATGCGCTGGTTCAGCTGCACAAGCTGCCGCCGGGGCCGTTCACCACCTATGGCTTTGCCGAATACCAGCGCGAGACGCGGCTGTTGGTCGAATGGTGGTGCGCGGCGCAAGGGCTGGCAGTCGACGCAGCGGGCTGGGACGCCGCGTGGCAGGCGGTCCTCGCCCCACTACTTACCCGCCAGCGTCCGGGGGTCAGCGTGCTGCGCGATTACCATGCCGAGAATATCATGCTGCTTGGCGGGCTCGAAAAGCAGGGCCTGCTCGATTTCCAGGACGCCCTTGTCGGCCACCGTGCCTACGACCTGGTCTCGCTGCTTCAGGACGCGCGGCGCGATGTTTCGCCCGATGTCGAGACTGCGATGATCGCGCACTACCTTGAGCGGGCCGGCGACCAGCCCGATTTCCGGGGCGACTACGCCCGGCTGGGGGCACAGCGTAACGCCAAGATTGTCGGCATCTTCGTCCGCCTGTGGCAGCGCGATGGCAAGCCGCGCTATCTCTCGCTGATCCCGCGAGTGTGGGCCCTGCTCGAACGCAATCTGGCGCATCCCGCGCTGGCCCCGGTGGCGCAGTGGTTTGCGGTCAACGTGCCGGACGAATTGCGCGCGAGCGGTGGGGGAAGTTACGCGACGTGAGCAACGGGCTCGCCAGCGATGTCGCGATGGTGCTCGCTGCCGGGCTGGGCACGCGGATGCGGCCGCTTACGCTTGAGCGGCCCAAGCCGCTGGTCGAAGTCGCGGGGCGGACGATGGTCGACCATTGTCTCGACAAGCTGGCCGACGCAGGCATCGCTCGCGCGGTGGTCAACGTCCACCATTTCCCGGGGATGGTGAAGGATCACTTGCAGGCGCGGACGGCACCCGCGGTCTCCATTTCCGACGAGAGCGAGCAATTGCTCGAAACCGGCGGGGGGATGGTCAACGCCCTCCCGCTGCTCGCAGCCGATCCGTTTTTCTGCATCAATTCCGACAACTTGTGGGTCGATGGGCCGCAGGACGTGTTCCGCCAGCTCAGCACTGCGTGGAAGCCCAAGGCGATGGACGCGCTGTTGCTGCTGGTGCCGCACACGCGCGCTGCCAACCACAAGGGCAAGGGCGACTTCCACATGGATGGCGCCGGGCGGATCAGCTTGCGCCGCTCGGGCCGGATCGCTCCGTTCATCTATTCGGGGATCCAGCTGGTCTCGCAGCGCCTGCTGCGCGATGCGCCGCTGGGACCGTTCGGGACGATGCTGCTGTGGAAGCGGGCGATGGCGGAGGGGCGGCTGTATGGCGTGTCGCACCTCGGGCTGTGGTATGAAGTCGGCTCGCCCGAAGCGATCGCGCCGACCGAGGAAGCTTTGCTGCATGGTTGATTGCCGCTCTGGCGCTGTGAGTGCCTGACCCGCAAATCTGGTCGATCGCCGCGCATCGCGGGTTCGCCGATGCGCTCGTCGCCGGACTGATCCCGCGTTATGGAGAGCCGCGTTTCGGACTGGCGCGGCTGACCCTGTTACTGCCCAGCCGCCGCACCGTCCGCACCCTGAGCGAAGCGTTCGTGCGCGCTAGCGGAGCCGGACTGCTGCTGCCGCGGATGGCAGTAATCGGCGATCTGGACCTCGATGAAGCTTTAGGTTTTCTGCTCGATCCGATCGGCGCCGGGGCGGACATTCCGCCTGCCAGCGACCCGACCACACGCTGGCTGCGCCTCGCCGAAATGCTGCGCGCGGAACCCGATTATGCTGCGGCCTCGACGCCCGCCTTGCTGCGCCTGGCGCGCAATATCGCGCGCAGCATGGATCGGCTGGCGGTGGAGGGGATTCCGTCGGGCGACTTGCTCTCGGATCGGGTGCGCGATCTGTTTCCCGACCTCGCCGGGCACTGGCAGGACAACACCCGATTGTTTGCCACGCTCCAGCGCAAATGGCAGGCGGAGCTGGAACTACGCGGACAAATCGACCCGCCCGAGCGCCGCAACCGCCTGCTCGATCATGCCGCGCGGCGCTGGCGCGAAAACCCGCCGTCACACCCGGTGCTTGCCGCCGGGGTGACCAGTGCCTCGCCCGCGGTGGCGCGGTTGCTGCGCGTGGTGGCGGAGCTGCCAAAGGGGGGCGTGGTCTTGCCCGACCTCGATCTGGCGCTCGATGCCGAGGTGTGGGACGCGCTGGGCGTGGCGGGGGCGCCCGAGACGCGTGGCGATCCACCGTTCGCGCGCGACGATGCGGTGACCCACCCGCAGTACCACCTCAAGCTGCTGCTCAACCGGATGGGGGTGCAGCGCGGCGAGGTGAAGCCGTGGCACCGTTCGGGCGTCAGCGCCGCGCCGCCCGAACGCAGCCGCGCCATCTCCAGCCTGTTTCTGCCGCCCGAAGCGAGCGCGGCGTGGATCGATCTGCCGCCCGAACGCCGCCGCCTCGCCGGCGTTCGCCTGATGGACTGCGCCGATCCGCAGGAAGAGGCGCAGGCGATCGCGCTGCTGGTGCGCCAGGCGCTCGAATCGCCCGAAAGGCGCATCGCGGTGGTCACCCCGGACCGCAATCTGGCCGCGCGGGTCGCGGCGCATCTGGGGCGGTGGAACATTGCGGCGGACGATAGCGCGGGGCGGCCTCTCTCGCAAACCCCGGCAGGGCGACTGTTCCTGGCATTGGCCGATTGTCTGGGCGAGCGCCTCGCGCCGGTCCCGCTGCTTGCCGCGCTGGGCCATCCGCTGGTGTTTGGGGAGGACCGGCTTGCGTGGCTCGAACAAATCCGCGCGCTCGATCTTGCACTGCGCGGTCCGCGACCCGCACCGGGGCTGGACGGGATCGCCGGAGCCATCGCGCGGGCGCGTAAACCCGATCCGGCGCTCGCAGCATGGTGGCCCGAGGCCGCGGCGTTGCTCGCGCCGCTCGATGCGCCGGGCGGACCGCAGCCGCTGGCGGGGCTGCTCGACACGTTGGCCCAGACCGCCGAAGCACTCGCCGGTCTGGCGATTTGGGAAAAGGCCGATGGCCGCGCGCTGGCGGCTTTCGTTGAGGATTTGCGCTCCGCCGCAAGCGACGCAAACACCCCGATCGACCCGCGCGATGCCAGCGCGGTGCTGCGCGAGGCGATGGACGAAGTGGCGGTGCGCCCGCCGTGGGGTGGGCATCCGCGCGTCGCGATCTATGGCCTGCTCGAAGCGCGAATGAGCCGCGCCGATCTGGTGATCTGCGGCGGGCTGGTCGAGGGCACCTGGCCCGCCAACCCCGCGCCCGATCCGCTGCTTGCCCCCCCACTGTTGCGGGCATTGGGGGTGCCGGGGGCGGACTTCCGCATCGGCCTGTCGGCGCACGATCTGGCCGCTGCGCTGGGCGCGCCCGAGGTGGTGCTGAGCCATGCGGCACGCGACGCGGCGGGGCCGACGATCCCGTCGCGGTTCTTGCTGCGGATCAGGGCGATGCTGGGGCCGACTTTGCTCAAGTCTTCGCGCGAGGACGCGGCGGTGCGGCTGGCGCGGAGGATCGACCGGGGCGAGGCCGCGCCGCCCTATCCACGCCCCAAGCCGATGCCGAGCGCCGACCAGCGCCGCGTGTCGATCTCGGCCACTGCGCTCGACCGGCTGCGCGGCGATCCGTACCAGTTCTACGCTTCTTCCATCCTCGGCCTGCAATCGCTCGACCAGCTCGATGCCGAACCCAGCGCGGCGTGGAAGGGCACCGCGGTTCACACCATTCTCGAGCAATGGCACGAGCACGGCGGCGACCTGGGCGAACTGGGCGCACAGATGCTGAGCGAGATGAGCGCGCACCCGTTCACCAAAGCGACGTGGCAGCCACGGCTGGTCCGCGCGCTCGAATGGGTCGCGGCGGAGACCGCGCAGCTGGCGGGCGAGGGGCGCAAGCCGGTGTTGTGGGAGAAAACCGGGTCGATCGAAGTCGATGGCATCAAGATCCACGGGAAAGCCGACCGGATCGATATGCTGGGCGAGGGGGCGCTTGCGATCATCGACTACAAGACGGGCGCGCCGCCGACCAATGCCCAAGTCGAACAGGGCTTTAACCTCCAGCTCGGCGTGCTCGGGCTGATCGCGGCGCGCGGCGGGTTCGCAGGGCTGGCGGGCACCCCCGACCGCTTCGAATACTGGTCGCTGGGCCGCAGTAAGGGCAGCGACACCGGCTTTGGCTACTCCGCCGAGCCGATCAAGGAAGGGCGCAAGCACACGGGCCTGCCGCGCGATGAATTTCTCTCCCAGACCGAGGTGTTCCTGCGCGAGGCGTTGGGCAAATGGATTCTTGGCGAGGAACCGTTCACCGCCCGGCTCAACCCCGATCTGCCCAGCTACGGCGACTACGATCAGCTGATGCGGCTCGATGAATGGCAGGCGCGCGGGGAACTTGGGGATACCGGGGCGGAGGAGGGGGCGTGAGCGGCGACGACAAACCCCTCGTGTTCCCGCTGTTCGGCGATCAGCGCGCGGCGGTGGAGCCATCTGATACCGTCTGGCTAGGCGCCTCGGCGGGGACGGGCAAAACCCAGGTACTCAGCGCGCGCGTGCTGCGGCTGCTTCTCCAGCCACACGTCCGCCCTGAGCAGATATTGTGCCTTACGTTCACCAAGGCCGGTGCCGCCGAAATGGCGACGCGGGTCAACGAGGTGCTGGCAAAATGGGTGCGGATGCCTGCGACCCAATTGGCCATCGAGTTGAAGAATATCGGCGCTGATATTGGCCCGGCAACCGTAGAACGTGCGCGCAGCCGGTTCGCCGCAGTGCTCGATTGCCCCGGCGGCGGCTTGCGGATCGGCACGATCCATTCGTTTGCGCAGTGGCTGCTGGCCGCGTTTCCGCTTGAGGCGGGGATGCTGCCGGGGACGCGGGCGATGGAGGACCGCGACAAGGATTTGCTGGTCCGCCAGGTGCTCGCCGAGATTTTGGTGAAGGCCGAGGAAACGCGCGATACCGCGTTGAAATTAGTCCCTGTCTTGGAGGCCTGGCTCAAGGAACACGCGGGCGCGGACCCGCAGGCGCCTTTCGTGGCCAAGATGGTGCAGGGCGCGAAACAACTAGGCGAGACATCGG
>JANMPV010000136.1:0-6999 GCA_031370045.1 Novosphingobium sp.
GGTGTCTCGACGGACGCATCTCGACTTCGCTCGATGCTGCTCGACATGAGCGGGGTCAGGAGCGGGCTTTGATTTTGGACGAGGCGATGGCAGGTTGTTCGGATGATCCGAACTCTCCTCCCCCTCTCCGCCCTCCTTACCCTCGCCACCCCTGCCTTGGCCACCGATCCGGCCCCTTCCCCTGGCTTGGCCCCCAGCGAAATCGTCGCCGCCGCGCCCAAGGCGGAGTGGGTGGCGATCCCGGCGACCGACCTGCTGGTGATGGACCTCGCCCCCGGTCCTAACGCCAAGCCCCGCCGCGTGGTGATCCAGCTGATGCCGCCGCCGTTCGCGCAAGGCTGGATCGGCAACATCCGCAAGCTCGCCGCCGCGCACTGGTGGGACGGGCTGAGCATCAACCGGGTGCAGGACAATTATGTCGTCCAGTGGGGCGATGCGGATGGCGAAGACAAGGCGAAGGCGCGGAAATTGCCGACGGGGTTGGCGGTGGTCCCCGAGGTCGCCTATCAGACGAATGTGAGCGGCGGAGACCCGCTAAAGTATCTCAAAATCGCTACTGACCCCTACGCGCAGTTCTCGATATTCTGGCAGGGCTGGCCTGTTGGCGTAGACTACTCCACGGTCCATTCCTTGGACTTCAGTGCATGGCCGGTCCACTGCTACGGCATGGTTGGGGTCGGGCGAAACCTCCCGCCCGACGCCGGCAACGGCACCGAACTCTACGTCGTAATCGGCCAGGCCCCGCGCCATCTCGATCGCAACATCGCGCTCGTCGGGCGGGTGATCGAGGGGATCGAGCACCTGTCCAGCCTGCCGCGCGGCACCGGTGCACTGGGGTTTTATCAAACGGCGGCGGAGCGCACACAAATCAACTCGGTCCGGCTGGGCAGCGCAGTCCCCGCCCTGCCCGCCTACGAATACCTCTCGACCGAAAGCGCCACCTGCGCGAAATACGCTTACGCCCGCGCCAATCGCCGCGATCCGTTTTTCATCACGCCTGCGGGCGGGGCGGATATCTGCAATATTCCGGTGCCGGTGCGGCGGGCGAAGTGACCCTTCGACAAGCTCAGGGTGAGCGGGAGATTGTAGTCCACACCGGCCCGCTGTGGCGCTGGACCGGGGCGAGCGGGACGGGCACCTGGCATTTCCTCACGCTCGACGGCGAGGCCGGCGAGGCGCTTTCGGGCACCGCACTGATGCGCAAGCTGGAGGGCATGAGCCGCGGCTGGGGCTCGCTCAAAGTCGTCGCGACGATTGGCGAGAGCCGCTGGAGCACCTCGGTGTTCCCAGCGAAGGAAACCGGCTGGATCCTTCCGGTCAAAGCCAGCGTGCGCAAGGCCGAAGGTCTGGTCGAAGGGGAGGCGGTGGAGGTGATGCTCGAACTGTAACGCACGTCCTTCGACAGGCTCGGGATGAGCGGGCCTTGGTAAAAAACATATCCTTCAAGCGGATCAATCCAAACACACCCGCTCAGGCTGAGCCTGTCGAAGCCCACGCGCCAAACGACGCCTAAATCCGCTCCGCCTGCGCCACCGCATCGCTCGCCCGCAGCGCCGCGACGATCCGCGTCAGGTGCGCCAGATCGCGCACTTCCAGATCGACCTCATAGGTGTGGAACGGATCGTCGCGCTGGGTCATCTGGAGGTTGACCACGTTGGCCTTGTTGGTGGCAAAAATCCCCGCCATCTCGGCCAGCGTACCGGGGCGATTATACAGCACCGCGCGGATGCGGCCCGTGGCGCCATCGGTGCGCGCATCCCACTGCAGGTCGATCCAGTCGGCGTCGATCCCGTTGGCCAGGCTCAGGCAATCGATCGCGTGGACTTCCACCCCTTCGCCCAAACGGCGCAGGCCGACGATGCGGTCGCCGGGGACGGGGTGGCAGCAGTCGGCGAGGCTGAACGCCATCCCCGGGGTCAGGCCCCGAATCGCGATAGCACGCTGCTGTTGCGGCCATAGATCGGCCTCGGGAAGGTCCGACGCGCTGCCCGGCAGCAGCGCCTCCATCACCTGACGGTCGTTGAGCTTGGCTGCGCCGATCGCATGCATCAGCTCTTCCCCGCTCTTGAGGTCGAGCCGCGTTAGCGCCTCTTTGAGGGCCTTCTTGCCGATCTTGGTCGGCAGCCGCTCGACGATCTCTTCATACAGCTTGGCCCCGATCGCGGCGACTTCCTGGCGCTCTTTCTGGCGCACCGCGCGGCGGATCGCGGCGCGCGCTTTGCCGGTGACGACGAACCCGAGCCACGACAGTTGCGGCTCCGACGTGCGGCTCTTGATGATGTCGACCACGTCGCCGTTCTGCAACTGGGTGCGCAGCGGCACGTGGCGCCCGTTGATCTTGGCGCCGACTGCGGCGCTGCCCAGATCGGTGTGGACTGCAAACGCGAAGTCTATTGGCGTCGAGCCCTTGGGCAACTGGTGCAGCGCGCCCTTGGGGGTGAACGCGAAAATCCGGTCGGCATAGATCGCCAGCTTGGTATGCTCGAGCAATTCGTCGGCATCGTGCGCGGTATCGAGGATTTCGATCAGATCGCGCAGCCAGCCGACCTGGCCGTCGGGCGCGTCGCCCTGCTTGTAGGCCCAGTGCGCGGCGAGCCCGAACTCGTTGGTGCGGTGCATGTCACCAGTCTTGATCTGCACCTCGACCCGCATCGAATCGCGATAGATCAGGCTGGTGTGCAACCCCCGGTAACCGTTGATCTTGGGGGTCGAGATGTAATCCTTGAAACGCCCGGGGACCATCTGCCAGGTCTGGTGGATCACCCCGAGCGCCTCGTAGCAATCGGCCGGTTCGGCGGTGATCACGCGGAACGCCATGATATCGGTGATCTGTTCGAAGCTGACGTGGCGCTCGGCCATTTTCTTCCAGATCGAGAACGGGTGCTTTTCGCGCCCCGAGACCTCGACTTTGAGCCCCGCCTCGGCCAACGCCTGCTTCAGTTCCAGCGCGATCCCATCGACCTGTCCGCCTTCCTGGCTGCGGATCTGGGCGAGCCGCCCGGTGATCGTGGCATAGCCCTCGGGCTCGAGCTGCTCGAACGCGAGCAGCTGCATCTCGCGCATCCATTCGTACATCCCCACCCGCTCCGCCAACGGCGCGTAGATGTCCATCGTCTCGCGGGCGATGCGTTTGCGCTTGTCCTCGCTCTTGATGAAATGGAGCGTGCGCATATTGTGGAGCCGGTCGGCCAGCTTGACCAGCAACACGCGCAAGTCCTCGCTCATCGCCAGCAGGAACTTGCGCAGGTTTTCCGCGGCGCGTTCGTTGTCGCTGAGCGTCTCGATCTTGGAGAGTTTGGTCACGCCATCGACCAGCCGCGCGACTTCGGGGCCGAACAACTTCTCGACCTCCTCGATCGTCGCCAGGGTATCTTCCACCGTATCGTGGAGCAGCGCGGTGATGATCGTTTCCTGATCGAGCTTGAGCTCGGTCATCAACCCCGCGACTTCGACCGGGTGGCTGAAATAAGGATCGCCCGAAGCGCGTTTCTGGGTGCCGTGCTTCTGCACGGTATAGACATAGGCGCGGTTGAGCATCGCCTCGTCGGCGTCCGGATCGTAGGCTTTCACCCGCTCGACAAGTTCGTACTGACGCAGCATCGCCCCATAGATGGGGGGCAAGCAGCGATTGCGGCAAGGAAATTCCCGTTTGGTGCCGCCAACATGGTTTACCCCTAGTTACCAAATCGCAACACCCGCCGTGGCAAGACTGTGGCGATGGACGATCGGGCGGAGACTTCGCGGCACTGGATGGCGGACTTGCGCGACGGCAAATGGCTGAATGCGAAGCGTGTGCGCGCCTATGCGATCATGCTGCTGATCGCCTATGCGGCGATGCTGGTCCCGCCGTTTCTGGACGCGACGCGCGGGCCAGGAAGCGATTTTCTGGCGTTCTGGGCGGCGGCCAAGCTGACCGTCACGGGGACGTCGCAGCTGGCCTACAATCTGGCGGCCGAGACTGCCGCGCAGGCGACCACCGGCATCCGCAGCATGATCGCATACGTCAATCCGCCGCCGTTCCTGCTGGTCATCGCCCCGCTTGGGTTGCTGCCCTATGCGGTGGCGTGGGTGGTGTGGAGCCTGACCGGGTGGGCGGTGTGGCTACTGGTCGCACGACGCATTCTGCCGCAAGCGACGCTGGCGATTGCCGCATTTCCTGGCGCCTATCTCGCCGCGAGCCACGCCCAGAACGGCTTCCTGACCGGGGCGCTGCTGATCGGCGGGGTATTGGCACTCAGCCGCTCACAGGTGCTGTCGGGGGCGCTGTTCGGGGCCTTGATCGTCAAACCGCACCTGGCGCTGCTGGTGCCGTTGTGGCTGCTGGCCGGGCGCAAGTGGACCGCGCTGGCGGCAGGTGCGGCCAGTGCGATCGGGCTATCGCTACTGTCGCTGGCGGCATTCGGCGCTGAAACTTGGCGCGCCTGGCCAAGCAGCTTCGCAGTAAGTGCGGCGATCATCCGCGATGGCGACGCGGTGTTCTGGCAGCGGATGGGCACGGTCTATTCGGCGGTCCGGCTGCACGGCGGAAGCGACGCGGCGCTGATCGCGCAAAGCCTGGTCACGCTCGCCTGCGCCGCGCTGGTGGTGCTTGCTTGGCGCAAAACCCGCGATCCCGAGGCCACCGGCGCGCTGATGCTGGTGGCGACCGCGCTCGGCTCGCCCTATCTGTTCGCCTACGACCTCGCGTTCCTAGCGCTGCCGGTGTTCTGGCTGGTGCGCGAAGGGCTCGCCCATGGCTTTCGCGCGTGGGAGCGGCTGGCGATCGTCGCGCTGTATTTCGCGCCGTTCGTCGCGCGCGCCGCAGCGCTGCCGCTGGGGCTGAACCTCACCCCGCTCGCCGCCGCCGCACTTGTCACGCTGGTGTGGACGCGGCTGGGTCCCGCGGACGTGGCGCTTCAGCTCCACACCGCTTCGGGCGGCAGACTCATCAAGATCGCCTCGATGTTGCCCCCGGTTTTAAGGCCGAACAGCGTCCCGCGATCATAGACCAGGTTGAATTCGGCATAGCGCCCGCGCCATTCGAGTTGCTGGCGCTTGTCGGCCGCGTCCCATTCGCTCGCCATCCGCCGCCGGACCAGCTCGGGATAGACGCTTAGGAACGCCTCGCCGACATCGCGGGTGAAGGCGAAGTTGCGCTCGAATGCTGCACCATCGTCACACTCCAAATGGTCGTAAAAAATCCCCCCGACCCCGCGATGAACCCCGCGGTGGGGGATATAGAAATAGTCCTCGGCCCACTTGCGATAGCGTTCGTAATAGGTCGGGTTGTGTTTGGCGCACGCGGCCCGGAACGTGGCGTGGAAATCGGCGGTGTCCTCGTCATAGGGTAGCGGTGGATTGAGATCGGCACCGCCCCCGAACCACGCCTTGCTGGTTACCAGAAAGCGGCAGTTCATGTGGACCGCGGGCACGTGCGGATTGGCCATGTGCGCCACCAGGCTGATGCCGGTGGCGGTAAAACCGGGATTATCCGCCGCCGCGCCGTGGATCGTGCCGGCGAATTCGGGCGCGAACTGCCCGCGCACGGTCGAGACGTTGACGCCCACTTTCTCGAACACCTTGCCCTTCATCACCCCGCGTACCCCGCCGCCGGGATCGGGGTTGCCCTCCTCCTCGCGCTCCCACGCGTCACAGGCAAACGCGGCGTCGCTGCCGTTGTCGCGCTCGATCGCCTCGAACGCGCTGCAGATGCGATCCCGCAAGCTTTCGAACCAGGTGCGGGCGGCGGCGGTGCTGTCGGTCCAGTCGGTCATGCAACAGGCTTTCGCGCATCGGACATCCGCGCGCAAGATTCCGCTTGCCTGCGACCCACTCACCCATAAGCTGGCGGCCTATGTGGCTGCTGGACCAAATGCTTACCCGGGTAATCCGCAAAGGTCGTCTCGTCGTCACCGACTACGACGGCAGGGTGTATGAATACGGCCCCGATCCGCAAGGGCTGGACAGCAGCGGTCCGATCCGGACGCGGCTGACGGACAAGGGCGCGGCGCTGCACATCGCGCGCTATCCTCAGATCGGCGGGGGCGAGACTTATATGGACGGGCGCCTGATCATCGAGCCGCCGCACGACATCCGCGATCTGGTGCTGTTCGTAACCGAAAACGGCAAGTCGGGCGACGGCGAAGATTTTAAGCCCAAGGGCCTGTTGCGCCGGGCCGCGCAAGACCTGATTGCCCGGATCGACAGCTTCAATCCGCCGGGCAAGGCCGCGCGCAACGCCAAGCACACCTACAACCTCACCCGCCGCCTGTTCGAGCTGTTTCTCGACGAAGACCGCCAATACACGATGGCCTATTACCGCGATGCCGCAGCCGGGACCTCGCTCGAACAGGCGCAGCTCGACAAGAAGGCGCACCTGGCCGCCAAGATGTACATTCAACCCGGCATGACTGTGCTCGATATCGGCTGCGGCTGGGGCGGGTTCGCGCTCTATCTCAACAAGCATTATGGCTGCGAGGTGCTCGGCGTGGCGCTCGCCGAAGACCAGATCGCGTTCTGCAAGGAACGCGCGGCAGAACTGGGCGTGGCCGACAAGGTCAAGTTCGAGCTGATGGACTACCGCTCGGTCGAGGGCAGGTTCGACCGGATCAGCACGGTCGGCCTGCTCGAACACGTCGGCACCCCGCATTATCCGATCTTCTACCAGCACACCAACCGCCTGCTCAAACCCGATGGCGTGATGCTCAGCCACTGCTGCGGTCGCGCCCAGGCGCCTGGCTTTACCGACGCCTGGACCCGCAAATACATTTTCCCCGGCGGCTACATCCCCTCGTTAAGCGAACTCGTCGCGCAGGCTGAAAAGGCCGGCTGGCAAGTGATGGACGTCGAAGCGATGCGCTTCCATTATTCGCACACGCTGGAGGAATGGTACCGCCGCACCGTGATGCACGAACGCGAGATCACCGAGCTCTACGACGAACGCTTCTTCCGGATGTGGCAATACTACCTGGCCGGCGCCGAGCAATCCTTCCGCAACGGCAAGATGGTCAACTGGCAGAT
>JANMPV010000193.1:0-7869 GCA_031370045.1 Novosphingobium sp.
CAAGGATCGCATGACCACTTCTACGCATCTCGTCCGTTCGCGACGCTTCCTGCCCCTGTTCGTCACCCAACTGCTCAACGCCTTCAACGACAACCTCTTCAAGAACGCGATGATCCTGTACGTGGTGTACAGCATCTACAGTTCGGAGGAGGCCGAGGCCCAGTTCAGCGCAATCGCCTCGGGCCTCTTCATCCTGCCGTTCTTCGTGCTTTCCGCGCTCGCCGGGCAGCTTGCCGACATGCGCGACAAGGCGCGGATCATCCGCATCGTCAAGGCCTGCGAGATCGGGATCATGACGGTCGGCGCAGCGGGGCTGCTGCTGGCGTGGCGCGGCGGAGTGGGCAGCGCGCTGGCAATCCCGCTGATGCTGGCTGCGCTGTTCGCGATGGGGGTCCATTCGACGTTCTTCGGGCCGATCAAGTACGCTATCCTGCCCCAGCACCTTGAACCGCGCGAGGTTCTGGCCGGCACCGGGCTGGTCGAGGCGGGCACGTATGTCGCGATCCTGGCGGGAACGATCCTGGCCGGGTGGATTCCGGTTCAGTGGGCCGCAGCGGGGGTGATGGTGACCGCGGTGCTCGGCTACGTGGTCAGTCGCGAAGTGCCTGATGCGCCGCCGCTCAGCCCCGATCAGCCGCTCGATTTTCACCTCGTGCGCTCGTCGGTGCGGCTGGTCGCCAACACCCTGCATGACCGGAGGGTATTCCTGGCGATCATGGCGATCAGCTTTTTCTGGACGATCGGCGCGGTGCTGTTCATCCAGTTTCCGCCGCTCGCCAAGAACGTGCTCGACGCCAGCAAAGAGGTCGCCAGCCTGTTTCTGGTGGTGTTCTCGATCGGGGTATCGATCGGTTCGGTATCGATCAACGCGCTACTCAAGGGCCGGGTTTCGGCGCGGTATGCAACCGGGTCTGTGATCCTGATGGCGGGATTCGTGGTGACGTTCTACATCGTCTGTCGCGGCTGGGCGGGCCATCCCGAAGCCGGGCTGCTCACTGTTGCGCAGTTCGTGCACCAGCCGCTGGCGGTGCCGCTGCTGCTTTCGCTGCTCGGCATCGCGGTGACGGGCGGGATGTTCGTGGTCCCGCTCTATGCGTTCCTGACCACGTTCGTCGACAAATCGCAGACCGCCCGCACGATTGCCGCCAACAACATCGTCAACTCCGGCGCGATGGTAATCGGCTCGCTGCTCGCGGTGGGGCTATCGGCTGCAGGAATTTCGATCGTCGATCAGTTGCTGCTCAGCGCGGCAATGTGCCTGTTTTCCGCCTGGCTCGCGCAGAAGCTGTTTCAGGCGGAAAAGCGCGGCTGCCCGACACCCTGAGCGGTCAGGCGATGAACGCGCTGACCGCCAGGAAGCACGCGCAATAGGCCATCAGGAATTCGCGCGCGTCCTGCATGGTCAGACCATGGCCACGTCGCGTTGCGCGCTTGAGGGCAAGGAAGCGGAGCCGGGTGCGCAAGGCATGGGGCTCACTTGGGCGGATCATGGATAGGGTGCGACTCATGGACTGAAGGCTAGGTCCACGAACAAACACCTAACAGCGCATTTACCATGCTTCGCGAAATCCGTCGCAGGATGACACAAGTCTTTGCCATTTCGTGTTGGCAGACGATCAGCCAGCGCCCGGCGATTTGCCACGGCTCATCGCAAGTATCCGCGCCCACTCTTCCGGGCGCACCGGAGCCACGGACAGCCGCGACTGGCGCAGCATTTCCATGGTCGCGAGGTCCGGCCTCGCCTTGATTTCCTTGAGCGATACCGGTCGCTTGAGCTTCTTCACCGGCATGACCTTGACCGCCGCCCACTTGCCCGTGGGATCGTTGGGATCGGTCAGCCCCGGCTGGCTGATGGTCATGATCCCGACGATCTCGAGCCCGATGTTCGAATGATAGAAAAACGCCTCGTCGCCCTTGTTCATCGCCTGGAGGTGGAGCTTGGCGGCGTGGTTGCGCACCCCGTCCCATGTCCCCTCGCCCTCGGCGACGAGGTCGTCCCACGAATAGACGTCGGGTTCCGACTTCATCAGCCAATAGCTTTTGGTCATGAAATTGCTCTCCGTACGCGCTAAGGCCTGCCCATAGACACCTCTTGCGGACGATTCCATGGACCTTGCCACGCTTCCGGTGCTGTCGCTCGCCGACGCACCCGATACCCTCCCGCGCGATCTGGGCGACAGCTTCCGCGCGTTTGGCTTCGCCATGGTCAAAGACCACGGCCTCGATGCCGCTTTGGTCGCCCGCGCGTGGGATCTGACCGCGCGGTTCTTCGCGCTGCCCGAGGCCGAAAAGCGCGGCTATCTGATCCCCGGCCAGGGCGGCGCGCGCGGCTATACCGCGTTCGGTACCGAGATTGCCAAGGGGGCCAAGGCGCACGATCTCAAGGAGTTCTGGCACGTCGGGCGCGATCTGCCACCCATGCCCGATGGTGGGGCCCATCCGCTGGCGGATTCGATGCCGCCCAACGTCTGGCCCGAACGGCCCGCGGGCTTTCGCGAGACGTTCGAGACGCTCTATGCCGATCTCGACCGGGTCGGGGCGACGATCCTCGCCCGCATCGCGGTGTGGCTGGGGCTCGACCAGAACTGGTTCGATCCCGCGATAGCCGATGGCAATTCGGTGCTGCGACTGCTCCATTATCCGCCGGTGCCCAATGCAGAAGGCGGCGCCATCCGCGCCGGGGCGCACGAGGACATCAACCTCATCACGCTGTTGCTCGGCGCCGAGGAAGCCGGGCTCGAACTGTTGACCCGCGAGGGCAAATGGCTGGCGGTCGATCCGCCGCAGGGCGCGCTGGTGGTCAACATCGGCGATATGCTCCAGCGCCTGACCAACCACGTCCTGCCCTCGACCACCCACCGCGTGCGCAATCCCGCCGGACCGCGCGCCGCGCACAGCCGCTATTCGATGCCGTTCTTCCTCCACCTGCGCAGCGATTTTCCGTTCGTGACGCTGCCGCAGTGCGTGACTGCTGCGAACCCCGATCGTTATGCCACCCAGAACGGACAACCGCCGATCACCGCCGACGACTATCTGCAAGAGCGGCTGCGCGAGATAGGTCTCAAAACCTAGCAACCACCCGCTTCCGTGCTGCGCTTGTCTATTTCATTCCTTGGGTTATGGTTTGCACCATAGAGGGAACAGGCGGGAATGCGTCGCACAAGCCTGATCTTTGGTTTCACCGCGCTCGCCCCCTTGGCCATCCTCGCAGCCACGGTCACCGCCGGCCAGCTTCGCCAGCAAAGCACCGATGCGGTAGAACGTGCCCTGACCGCGGCGCATGCTGTCAACGCGCGGATCGACGGGGAGTTGCTAGCCGACGACAGCGCGCTTCAGGTGCTGGCCGGCTCGACCCTGATCGAACGCAAGGACTGGACGGGCGCGCGGCTGCGCAGCGAGAAGGTGATGCGCGATCGGGCCGGTTGGCGCGACGTGCGACTGTTCGACCACGCCACCGGATTGCCCATATTCTCGGTCCGCCAGGGTCTCGCCTCACCATCAGACAATGCGCAGGGATCGGCACCTTACCGGCCCGGGATCGGTAATGTCAGCGGCCAGGGTGACGGTTGTCCCTGCATCGCCATCGCGCGAACAGTTTCGCTGGGCGGCGGCGCGCCGTACTTGATCGAGGCGCGTATTGACCTCGACAAGTTTCAGGCCATCCTCTTGGCTGAGGGCTCTGCGGCGCACCTTGCGCCCAATAGTGTTTTCGCGGTTGTCGATCGCAAGGGTAATTTCGTCGCGCGCTCGATCGATTTCCGCAATCGCGCCGGAACCCCCGCCACGGTCTTTGTACGCAAGGCGATCGCCCGCGCGGCGAGCGGAACCTACGAAGGGGTGACCCTGGAGGGCCTCCGCAACCGCTCGGCCTTCGCCAAATCTTCGCTCAGCGGGTTTTCCACGCACATTGCCATGCCTGCCTCGCGGTTCGGCTGGCTCGGGGCGGGATCGATCGGGCTGACCTTCACCGCGATTGCGCTGGCGTTGATTGTCGCGCTGGTTGCGATGCGCTTTGCCTGTCTCGAACAGGCGCGCTGGCGCAGCGATCAGCAGCGTCTGGTCCAGGGGCAGAAGATGGAGGCGCTGGGCCGGTTCGCCAGCGGGGTCGCGCACGACTTCAACAACATGCTCCAGGTCATTCTCGGCAGCCTGCCGCTGATCGAGCGCGGCTCGACCGATGCTGCGGTGCTGCGCCGGGTGGACATGGTCCGTCAGGCCGCCGAAAAGGGCGCGGGGCTGACTGCCGAACTGCTCAAATTCGCCCGTGACAAGCCGATCGAAATCGAACGGATCGAGCTGGCCCCGCTGCTCGCCGAAATCGACGGCCTGATCCGGCGCATGCTGGGCGATCGCGTCGCGCTCGAGACCGATCTTTCGTTGCCCGGCCTGGCGATCCGCACCAATCGCGCCGCGCTTGAGATGGCGCTGCTCAACCTGGCCGGCAACGCCCGCGATGCAATGCCCGACGGCGGCAAGCTGCGCATTGCGGCACGCCCTGCGGATAAGGATGGTACAGTCGAGGTATGCGTTTGCGACAGCGGAACCGGCATGCCCGAGACGGTTGCCGCGCGCGCGCTCGATCCGTTTTTCACCACCAAGGATATCGGCAAGGGCACCGGGCTAGGGCTGGCTCAGGTACACAGCCTGAAGCTGCAATCGCAAGTCTCGATCGAAATCAAGTCCGCGCCGGGCGAAGGAACCACGATCCGGCTGGTGTTTCCCGCGAGCTGATACCGCGGCCAGGCCCCGGCGCCCAACAATCATCGATGGTTTCAAATCCGGGCGGGGCTGTGTAAGGGCCGGGCCAAACCACCGGACGAGAGCGTTTCATGACTGCATACAAAGCCCCGACCTTCGCCGACCGCCAGGCCGCCGCCACCGCGGCGCGCGACAAGGCGCTGGCCAAGCTCAAGGCCAAGCCCCCGCTCGATCCCGAGCTGGTCGCCGAACGCAAGGCCGCGGCCGAGCGCAAGGCCGTCGCAGCGGAGGAAAAACGCATCGCCAAGATCGCGACGCGCGAAGCGGCCAAGGTCGAAGCCGCCCATCGCGCCGCTGAAGCCGCCGAAGCCGCCGAAGCCGCCAAGAAGCCGGAAATGACCGAGGAAGAAAAGAAGGCCGAGCGCGACGCTCGCTATGCGGCTCGCAAGGCGCGCAAGAAACGGTAGGCGAGCCTACCGCCCCCCGAACAACTGTCGTCCGGCCAGATCGAGCATGATTTCCTCGCTGCCCCCGCCGATCGCGTTGACCCGCACCTCGCGGTAAATCCGCTCGACCTTGCTGCCGGTGATGTAGCTCGCCCCGCCCAGGATCTGCGCCGCCTCGCGCGCGACGTGTTCAAGCATCCGGGTCGCCTGGACTTTGAGCATCGCGAAATCGGCGGGGCGGTCGCGGCCCTCCTTTACCTGCCAGGCGCATAGATCGACCCACGCCTGGGTCGCTTCGATCTGGCGCTCCATATCGGCCAGCTTGATCCTGATCGACTGGTGGCCGACCAGCGTCTTGCCGAACGTCTCGCGGCTCTGCGCCCACGCGACCGCCTCGGCCATCGCGACGCGGGCGTGCGAGCAACAGCCCATCGCCATACCCAGCCGTTCGGCATTGAAGTTGCGCATGATCCCGATGAACCCGCCGTTCTCGGCGCCGATCAGGTTGGACGCGGGCACGCGCACCGCATCGAAGTGGATCGCGGCAGTATCCGAACAGCGCCAACCCATCTTGTCGAGCCGGGTGCGCGAAACGCCGGGCGCATCCATATCGATCAACAGCAGCGAGATGCCGCCCGCTCCCGCGCCGCCGGTGCGCACCGCTGCTGTCAGCCAGTCGGCGCGCATCCCGCTGGTGATGAACATCTTGCCGCCATCGACGACGTAAACATCGCCTTCCTTGCGCGCCGTGGTCTTGAGGTTGGCCACGTCCGACCCGCCGCTCGCCTCGGTGATCCCCAGCGCGATGATCTTCTCGCCCGCCAGCACCGGCGGGGCGACCCGGCGCTTCATTTCGTCCGATCCCAGCGCAAGGATCGGCGGCAGGCCGATGCCGTGGGTCATCAGCGATGCCCCCAGCCCGCCCGCGCCCACTGCGGCCAGTTCCTCGGTCAGGACCAGGCCGTGGAAGATGTCGAAGCCGACGCTGTGCCCGCCGTACTCCTCGGGATAGCGCAGGCCCAGGATGCCGGCCTCGGCGGCCTTGCGATGAAGTTCGCGCGGCAGCTCCCCGGCGGCTTCCCAGGTATCGATATACGGCGCGATCTCGCGCGCCACGAACCGGCGCACGCTCATCGCGAGCGCCTCATGGGTTTCATCGTAATAGGGCGAGCGGGCGCGCCAGGCTTCGAATGCGGTCATCGACGCAGGCTGGGAGCGCCGCGCGGTGCCGTCAAGGCTGGCGAAAGGGGGGCCCGGATAAAGTCCCGCCCCCGCGCGTTGTCGCGGTAGCAGCAGCCTGGGTCGCAACGATGTATGCCAGTCACAACAATCGGGCAGTTTCTGCCCTCGCCTCCACCGCGATCGTCGCGGGGATCGGGGCGATGCTGGTGTTCGGCTTGCAGGCCGGGCGGATTGTCGAGGCCACGCAGGCGCTGGTCGCGATCGATCTGCTGCCGCCGCGACCCGCACCCACGCCTACGCCTCCCCCGCCCCCCAAGAAGTCTGAAAAGTCCGCCCCCAAGGGCGATCCGGGCCAACGCAATCTCAAGAACAAGGCAACCCAGATCGTCGCGATTGTGCCGCCGATCCTCATAGTGCCGCCCCCCCCGGTGGTGGTCGCGACCACGCCAGCCAACACCGGCAACGCCACCCAGAGCGGCGCCTCAAACCGCGCCGGGCCGGGCCAGGGTGCGGGCGGGTTCGGCAATGGCCTCGGCGGCGGGGGCAACGGCGGCAACGGCAACGGGATCAGCCAAGCCTCGCCGCCCCGCCCGATTCGCGACAAGCTCGCCTACAAATACATCCCCGACGATGTCGGCGAGCCGGGCGAAACGGTTTCGCTGGGGGTCGAATATGTCGTCGGCCTCGACGGTCACGTCTCCAATTGCCACGTCGATCGATCGAGCGGCTATCCGCGGTTCGACCGGCTGGCTTGCCAGCTCATCGAACAAACATTCCTGTTCCGCCCAGCGCGCGATCGTTCGGGAAGGCCGGTTTTGACCAACGTCGGGCAAGACCATTATTGGGATATCCCGCGCGACGGGGATCGCGGGCGCTGATGCGGGTCAGGCCGCGCCGGTAAACACGAACCCCAAAAACAGTGCCGAGGCCGCAATCATCACCACCGTCGCGGCCCAGCCGAACGTGGCTTGCAGCGGCGATACGGTCAGCCGCCCCATCGCGCGGGGATTGCGCACGATTAGCATCATGATCACCATCAGCGGCCCGGCCAGCACCCCGTTGACCACCGCCGCCCAATACAACGCCCGCGCCGGATCGATGCCCACCCCGTTCAGCGAAGCCCCGGCAAGCGTGGTCACCGCGATGGTGCCGTAGAACAACCGCGCGGAAAGCGGCTTGGCATCGAGGCTGCCTGCGATTCCGGCCATCTCGGTCACCGCATAGGCGGCCGAGCCAGCAAGCACCGGCACCGCCAGCAGGCCGGTGCCGATCACCCCGGCGGCGAACATGGCGAACGCGAATTGCCCCGCGATCGGGCGCAGCGCCTCGGCTGCCTGCGACGAAGTGGTGATATCGCGCACCCCGCTGGCATGCAGCGTCGCCGCGGTGGCGAAGACGATGGCCAGCGAGATCAGCGTGCTGAACGCCATTCCGACTAACGTATCGAGCCGGATACGCTTGAGCTCGGGGCCCGCGGTTTTGGGGGTCAGGCACAGCGGCTTGGCGTGGTGGCGGTGCTGTTCCTCGATCTCCTGCCCGGCCT
>JANMPV010000214.1:0-2437 GCA_031370045.1 Novosphingobium sp.
TCCTGCCGCAGGACCAGGTCGATCGCCTGCTCGAAATCGCCCAGACCGAGCCGATCCACGTCGATCTGGAACACCAGACCGTGACCACCCCGTTCCAGGACCGCTTCGAATTCGCGATCGATCCGTTCCGCAAGCATTGCCTCATCGAAGGTCTCGACGAAGTCGGGCTGACGCTCAAGCGCGATTCCGCGATTGCCGACTACGAAACCCGCCACGCGCGCGACCTGCCGTGGCTTGCCCATCCAGCCGGAGTTCCCGCATGAAAGCCTTACGCAGCCACGCCATCGGCGGTCCCGAGACGCTGACCCTCGACGAAATCGACGCGCCCGTCCCCGGCAAGGGCCAGGTGCTGATCGCGGTCAAGGCCTGCGCGATCAACTTTCCCGACACGCTGATGATCCGCGACCTCTACCAGTTCAAACCCGAGCGGCCTTACGCGCCGGGCGGCGAGATCGCCGGGGTGGTCGAGGCAGTCGGCGAAGGCGTGACCCCCTGGAAAGTGGGCGACAAGGTGCTGTGCGGGACCGGCAACGGCGGGCTCGCGGAAAAGGTCGTGGTCGATCAGGGCCGCCTTTTCGCGATCCCCGAAGGCGTCTCGTTCGAGACCGCCAGCGCGATCCTGATGACTTACGGCACCAACATCCACGGCCTCAAAGACCGCGGCCACATCAAGGCAGGCGACACCCTGCTGGTGCTGGGCGCGGCGGGCGGGGTCGGCCTCGCCGCGGTCGAGCTGGGCAAGGCCTGGGCGCGCGGGTGATAGCGGCGGTATCGAGCGAGGAAAAAGCCGCCATTGCGCGCGAAGCCGGGGCCGACGACGTGGTCATTTATCCAACCGGCGCGCTCGACAAGGGCCAGCAGCGCGCGCTGACCGATGCCTTCAAGGCCGCCTGCGGTCCCGATGGCGCGAACCTGATCTACGACATCGTCGGCGGCGATTATTCCGAACCGGCGTTGCGCGCGATCGCGTGGGAGGGTCGCTTCCTGGTGGTCGGGTTCCCCGCTGGTATTGCGAAGATGCCGCTCAATCTCACCTTGCTCAAGTCGTGCGATATCTGCGGGGTGTTCTGGGGCGCGTTCACCGCACGCGAGCCCGAGAAGAACGCCGCGCACATCGCCGAGCTGTTTGCCTTACTCAAGGCGGGCAAGATCAACCCGCGGGTTTCGCAGACCTTTCCGCTCGAGCGCGGCGGCGAGGCGATCCAGCTGCTCGAGGACCGCAAGGCGCTGGGCAAAGTTGTGGTGACGATGGGGTAATCGCGCGGCTGTTTCCGCGGGGATGGTTGGCCTACGACCGCCTTCGGCTCGACAGGCTCAGCATGAGCGGGTCCTGGGATTTGCCTCACAATGCCCCACCCACTCCCCACCGCCGCTCATGCTGAGCCTGTCGAAGCACATGCGCCAAGGTTGCCCCACGCCCCGCTCCACCCAATCCCAAGCCCGAACCTATCCGAGGGAATCGCACGTCATGACCAATTTCGCCGACAAGGAGCGCGCCGAAGAGGCCAAGTATGCTCGCGACGAGGAAATGCAGTTCCGCGTTGCCGCTCGGCGCAACCGCCTGCTGGGCGGCTGGGCGGCAGAGAAGATGGGGCTGACCGCGGTCGAGGCCGAGGCTTATGGCAAAGCGGTGATCCAGGCCGATTTCGAGGAAGCAGGCGACGAGGACGTGATCCGCAAGCTGCTCGGCGACCTCACCGCAGCAGGGGTCCAGGTGGATGAGGCCGAAATTCGCAGCGCGCTGGAAGCCAAGGCGATCGAAGCGCGGCGTTCGCTGATGGGCGGGGTCTGATGGCAATGCCCGGCGCCGAGATCGAGGCGCTGATCCGCGCCGGACTTCCCGGCGCACAGGTGACGCTTACCGATCTGGCCGGCGACAACGACCATTGGGCCGCGCACGTCGTCTGGGCCGGGTTCGCGGGCAAGCCGCGCGTGGCCCAGCACAAGGCGGTCTACGCCGCGCTCGACGGGCGCATGGGCGGCGCGCTCCACGCCTTGCAACTCACCACCGCCGTTCCCAGTTAAGCGAGTACCCCGCAAGGAAACCGCCCTATGTCCGATGCCCAGTCCCGCATTTCCGAGATCGTCACCGGCAACGACGTCGTGCTGTTTATGAAGGGCACGCCGTTGTTCCCGCAGTGCGGCTTTTCGAGCAAGGCCATCGCCATTCTGGAACACCTGAACGTCGGGTTCGAGAGCGTCGACGTGCTCCAGGACATGGAAATCCGCTCGGGAATCAAGCAGTTCTCCGACTGGCCGACGATCCCGCAGCTTTACGTGAAGGGTGAATTCGTCGGCGGATCGGACATCATGATGGAGACGTTCGAGGCGGGCGAGTTGCACCAACTGATGCAGGAAGCGCAGGTCGCGGCGGCGGGGTAAGGCGATTGGCCCCTTACCCTCTCCCCTTGCGGGAGAGGATACGGAGACTTGGTGC
>JANMPV010000229.1:0-4876 GCA_031370045.1 Novosphingobium sp.
CTCCTCTCCAAGCTTCGCTATCCTCTCCCCTTTCAGGGGTGAGGGTTAGGTTGTTCTCCGAACGACAACCCTAACGCAACGGCTAGTGTCGCCTCCAACCCCCGCCCGCCATCATCCCGCGCCTAACGGGAGCAACCACCATGAGCATACTCGACCGCTTCAAACTCGATGGCGAAGTCGCGGTGGTTACCGGGGCGGGGAAGGGGATCGGGCGGGCGATCGCGATCGGGCTGGCCGAGGCCGGGGCCGACGTCGCGCTGGCCTCGCGCACGCAGGCCGATCTCGATGCGGTCGCGGCGGAAATCCGCATGCTGGGCCGCCGCGCCTTGCCGCTGGCGACCGATGCCACTTCCGGCGACGCGCTCGAAAGGCTGGCTGCGACGACCGTCGCCGAATTCGGCAAGCTGACGATCTGGGTCAACAACGCGGGCGGCATTCCCGATGCCACCCCGCGCTATCTGACGCGGACTTCGGAGGATAATTTCGACGCGCAGATTGCGCTAAATCTCAAGGCGGTGTGGATGGGCGCGACCGTGGCCGCGCGGCACATGGCGAAGGCGGGTGGCTCGATCATCAACATTTCGTCGCGATCGGCCTTTGGCGCGCAGGTCAAGAATGGACCCTATGGCGCGGCCAAAGCGGCGGTCAACAGCCTGACCAGCACGCTGTCGGTCGAGCTCGCGCCGTCGATCCGGGTCAACGCGGTCGCGCCGGGGCCGATCCCGACCGAGAATTTCGACGAGTGCATGGGTACCGACACCCCTGAGAAGCGCGAGAAATTGCTCGCCGCCATCGGCATTCCGCTGGGCCGGTATGGCGACCCCGAGGATATTGCAGCGGCGGTGGTTTACATGGCTTCGCGCGCGGCCAGCTGGGTGACGGGGCAGTGTTTGTATGTGAGCGGGGGGCGGTAACTACAGCAGCATTTCCTTGATCCGAGACCGAAGAAATCAAAACCGTTTCTCCCGAGCGAAGTCGAGGGACTATTTCGAGCGCAGCGAGAACCTGCACCGTTCAAGCCTCGCTGGCGCTCGGCATAGTCCCTCGACTTCGCTCGGGAGGACCGGGGTTGGCTGGGGGAGAGAAATTCACTCTCCCCTGCCTAACCCTCAGAAGCTGACCTTGCCGATCACCCCGAAGTACCGATCCGCATCGCGCGGTATCTGGTAGCGGTACGCTCCGCTGGGGCCGCCGCCGATGATCGTGGCGGCGTAGCTGGTGTCGAACAGGTTGCGCGCCACGAAGGTCAGCTTCCAGCGATCCTGGCTGTCGATGATCGAGGCCGAGGCGTTGACGATGCCGTAGCTGCCGATGAACGCCGCGCGGCGGACCACCGGATCGGGGGTGAGGACCGAATCCTGGCTGCTCTGGTAGTTGCCCTGCGCGCCCAGCGCGAAATCCACCGCGCTGCCGGTGCGGATGCGGTAATCGATCGCAACGCTGCTTTTGAACCTGGGCGCAAACGGCAGGCGGGTGCCATTGGGGACGATGTCGTTGGGCGCGCGCACCGCGGGAGCGCGGAACTGATCGATCTTGGCATCGGTGTAGGCCGCGCCGCCCGAGATGCTGAAATTGCGCGACGGGCGATAGGCGAAGTCGAGCTCGGCACCGCGGGTCGAGACCGTGCCGGCATTGGTGAAGCGGCCGATCACCGTGGTCACTCCGTTGATCGTCAGCGAGTCGGGATTGTTGGCCTGGAAGTTGGCGTACTTGGCATAGAACCCGGCAATGTTGACCGTCAGCGCGCCGCCCAGCAGGCTGTTCTTGAGGCCGATCTCATAGGCATCGGAAGTCTCGGGCTCGAGCGCCTTGATGCCCGTCGGCTGAAGGTTGAAAAACAGGTTGTAGGCCGGCCCCTTGTAGCCGCGGGTGTAGGTCGCATAGCCGGTCACGTCGCGGCTGAAATCGTACTGGACCCCGCCCCTGCCCGAAAAATTGTCGCTGGTGGTCTTGGTGTGGAGTGGGATGCCGTTGGTGAACGGGGCCGCCGCGGTTTGGGATGCGCTGGGCGATAGGCCCGCCGCAAGGAAGTTGTTATAGGCTGCGAACACACCCGCATCGAACGGCGGCTGCGAAGCGCGGTTGCCGGGACTGGTGACGCGGACAAACGACACATCGAGCTGGTCGGTGGTATAGCGCAAGCCGCCGATCACCCGGAAGGCGTCGGTCAAGTTGAGCGTGCCCTGGCCGAACAGCGCGAAGTTTTTCGCGGTCGCGGTAAAAGTGGCGCGGCCGAACGCGGTGAACGATGGTGCGGCGAGCGGGCCAGCGCAGGGCGTCAGCACGCCGGTGGGGATCACCGCACCGGCGGCTGCGGCGCAGATCGTGTTGTCGCGCTCGAACACCCGCTTGGTGAAGGTGTTCGAGAAATAGGCGCCCAGGACATAGTCGAAGAACTGCTTGCCGGGTGAGGTCAGGCGCAGTTCCTGGCTGAAGGTGTGCCCGGTCTGCGGGCCAAGGTCGTGGGATTGCGGCGCGCTGATATAGGCCTGGGGATAGAAGTCGCCGTCGCGGATTTCGCTGTTGGCGAAGTTGCGATAGGCGGTGATCGAGGTGATCGTCTGGTTGCCCAGCTCGGCATCGAACTGGCCCGAGAAACCATAGCCCTTCTCGATTGTGCGGGTCACCAGGTTCTGGTTGACGGTGCGGGTCTCGTCGCCGCGCAGCGTGGGAAGCACGGTCTGGATCAGCGCGAGGTTGGCGGCGTTGACCACCCCCGGGGTGGCGGTGAGCGCGCCGAACCGCGGCGGGCCGGCAATAACGTCGGCGCAGCAATTGTCGTTGTTCTTGTGATAATCGCCGATCAGCGTCAGCCGCACTGTCTCGCTGAGGTCGGCCTCGATCACCGAGCGCACGCCATAGTGCTTGAGCCCGTTGACGCGGTGGTTGACGTTGGGGGCGATGTTGAAAATGTTGCCGTCATAGTGGTCGTAGAATGCGGTGGTGCGGGCGCGGATGCTGGGGCTGACCGGCAGATCGAGCGCGCCACGCACGCGGTATTCGGTGCCGTTGTCGAAGAACACCGCGCCTTCCAGCTCACCGCCGAAATCGCGACCAGGACGCTTGGAGACGATATTGATCACGCCCGCGCTGGCGTTACGCCCGAACAGCGTGCCCTGGGGGCCGCGCAGGACTTCGATCCGCTCGATATCGACCAGATCGGTAAAGGCTTCGGCCGAGCGGCTGAGCACGACCCCGTCGAGCACGGTTGAGACCGAAGGATCGACCGCGATCGACAGCGTGGTTGTGCCCAGCCCACGCAGGAACAACGTCTGGTTGAGCGCGGTGCCGGCCTTGACGAAGTTGAGCGAGGGGACGAGCTGAACCGCGCTTTCAAGGCTTGGCTTGGAACTGTTGGCCAACGCATCGGCGCCGAGCACCGAGACCGCGACGGGCACGTCCTGGAGACGCTCGGTACGCTTTTGCGCGGTGACCACGATCTCGCCCGGAGGGGCTTCGTCGGCCGAGGCGGCATCCGCTGGAGGAGCGGCATCCTGGGCCAGCGCGGGGGCCGCCAGCGCAAACAACGAGACGGTTCCGGCAAGCGCAGTTACGGCGCGAAGCGTGGCTTTCATCGTATCCTCCCAACGGCACTCACGGGCTTTTTAAAAGCCCGCCAAGCAAAGCACGCGCGGCGCGAACCGCCGCTTTCGATGGCTTGAATTGACCGGCAAGGGCCGATATGTCAAGCGGTGTCATACAAAGATCGGACAGTGCGGCAAAAATGCCGCAGCCGAGCGTGCGGAGAGGCAAAGCAGGTTGGAATCGGGGTTTTTCGCGGCAGATGATGGGTTCGACCTGCGCATCGCCGGGCTGACCGTGCTTCGCCACCGGTTCGCCTGTCCGGCGGTGTCCGTCGCCTGTGGACACCCCGAAGTGACCATGCGCCATGGCAATTTCCAGATCGTCGACGACCCCACCGATCGCCTCGACAGCGGCGCGTGGAGCATCGACGACCGCACCGTAACCCTCACCGGGGTGGCGAAACTGGCGTTCGATCCAGCGGCGATGACCTTGGCAATAACCGCACTGGCGCCCGCTGCCGACCGCATCTGGCTGAGGCTCCACGCCGAACCGGGCGAGCAGGTGTGGGGCGGGGGCGAGCAGATGAGCTACCTCGCACTGGCCGGGCGGCGCTTTCCGATGTGGACCAGCGAACCCGGCGTAGGCCGCGACAAATCGACCGAACTGACCCGGCTGATGGACGAACAGGGCATGGCGGGGGGCGATTACTGGACCACCAACTATCCCCAGCCGACCTTCCTTTCCTCGCGCAACTACGCCTGCCACCTCGATGCCGCCTGCTACAGCGCGCTCGATTTCACCGACTCTGCGGCGCACGTCATTGAGGTCTGGGCGGGCGTGGCGCGGTTGGAATTCTTCTGCGGCGACAGCCCCGCCGATCTGGTCGGCCAGCTCTCGACCCGCTTCGGACGCCAGCCGCCGCTGCCCGATTGGGCGATCGGCGGTGCGATTGTCGGGTTGAAGGACGGCAGTAATAGCCTGAATCGGCTGGAAAAACTTATCGAGGCAGGCGCGGCGGTTTCCGGGCTGTGGTGCGAAGACTGGGCCGGGGTCCGCCAGACCAGCTTCGGCCGCCGCCTTTTCTGGGAATGGCGCTGGAACAGCGGGCGCTACCCCGGCCTGCCCGAACGGATCGCCGATCTGGCAGCGCGCGGCATCCGCTTCCTCGCCTATGCCAACCCGTACTTGTGCGACGACGGTGTCCTGTTCCTCGAAGCGCGCGACGGCGGCCACTTGTGCCTGCGCCGGGAGAGCGACGAGGCGCACCTGGTCGACTTCGGCGAGTTCAATGCTGGGGTGGTCGATTTCACCCGGGCCGAAACGCGCGTATGGTTCGCCGAGCGGATACTCG
>JANMPV010000239.1:0-1859 GCA_031370045.1 Novosphingobium sp.
CAGCCAGGCCAGCGAGGTCGCGATGGTGCTCGCGCCGACCCCGCCGCGGGTTCCCACGACCGCGGTCGAGATGTGCTTCTTGGCGGCCTGCGCATCCTGGTTCTTGGGCGTCATGAAGATCGTCTGGGCATTGACCAGGCAATCGCGCACCTGCCCGGCCGAGAGCGGCTTGAGCAGGTAATCGTGAATCCCACTGGACAGCAGGTCACGATAGAGCCGTACGTCGTTGACCTGGCCCACCGCGATCACCACCGTGCCCGGCTCGCAGACTTCGGCCAGCGCGTTGATATCGTTGAGTGGATCGCCGCTTTCGGACAGATCGACCAGCAGGATATTCGGGCTGGCGGTGATCGACAACGACTGGACCGCGTTGCGCAGGCCCCCCTTGTGGCACTTTTCAGGCTGCCAGCCCATCTCGACCGCCACCGGCCGCAGCACGTCGAGTGCGGCTTCGTCGCAGATGAACGCGGCGAAGGCGTCGCGGCCGCCCACGGCCGCAGGTTTCCAAGGCGCGTTCATCTTACTTGCCCCCACTTCCGGTTGAAGTCTCTTTGAGGCCCTTTTCGCCGGTCGGCTTGGCCTCGCGATAGCTGTCGATCGCCTTGCTCGAGGTGAGCACGACGGTTTCGCCGCTGCCCTTGGCACCGTGGAGCAGGTGCTCGGGATCGGCGACCATCGAGGCCAGGTTGGAATTTACCGCGCAGCCGTAGTTGGAATAGGTTGCATTGTTGAGGTTGGTGTCGCTCTTGGAAGCCCAGTTGGGGCAGTTGGGCACCGTCGCCGACGAGCGACTGACGACCACCCGGACCGCGCCCGGCGCGATCTGGCCCGTGGTAACCGGCGCATCGTCGCCGACCAGCAGGCCATACCGCGCGGCGATCGCGGCAACCGCTTCGCGCGTCGCCCCGCTCGCACCCGGATCGTCGATCGAGATGCGATCACCATAACGCAAGTCGAGCGCATCGAACCAGCCGGCCAGGCGGCGCTGTTCGGGCACCGGCATCCCGCCGCCATACGAGGCGACGTCGAGCGTGTAATTGGTCCGGCTCACCACCGGCTGGTTGAGGCTTTCGAGGCCGCGGTTGGTCGCGCAGCCCGAAAGGCCGACGCCGAGCGCGCCAAGGAGCAGCGGGGTGAGTGCGGGCGCAAGCGCGCGAAACAGGGTCTGGGTCATCACTCTCACCTTTTCAGCAGGCTGTTGAAGCCGGGGTTGGCGGCACTGGCCCGGCGGTCCTTCTTTGCCGAGCTGCCCTTGCCTTCAGCGGCAAGTGCCGGAGCAGCAGGCTGGGCCAGCTCACCCACGCGGGGCCCGGCCGGAGCCGTGCCCTCGTCTGCGGCGCGCGGCACGGGACGATGCGCGCCGGACACGCCATCGTTTTCCATGTTGCCAAGCAGGCGCTGGAGTTCGTTGGGGGTCTGGAAGCCATCGGTCGGCAGCTTGATGTCGTTGGCATCGACCGGGTTGACCAGATACGGGGTCACCACGATAACCAGCTCGGTCTCGCCCTTGCGGAAGCTGGTCGAGCGGAACAGCGCCCCCAGGACCGGAATATCCCCGACACCGGGCGTCTTCTTGAGCAGGTTCTGGGCGTTGTTCGACATCAGCCCGGCAATCATGAAGCTTTGCCCCGAGCCGAGTTCCACCGTCGTCTCGGCGCGGCGGATGGTCAGCGCGGGAACCTGGAAGCCATTGAGCGTGACCGCCCCCTGGGTGGAAAGTTCGGACACTTCGGGCCGCACCCGCAACGAAATCCGGCCGTTGGCCAGCACCGTCGGGGTATAGGCCAGGCTCACACCGTACTTGCGGTATTCGATCGAGGTCGATCCGAGGCCCTGGCTGATCGGCACCGGGAACTCGC
>JANMPV010000266.1:0-2385 GCA_031370045.1 Novosphingobium sp.
GTTCACCCCGCGCGATCAGCGCGCGATCCGCGCCGCCGCGGAAACCTTCCGGATCAACAAGGAACTCGATGTCGAGACGATCATCACCGAGCTCAAGGTGGGCGAGGCGCTGGTCTCGACGCTCGACGAGGACGGCGCGCCGAGCGTGGTTCAGCGCACCCTGATCGCGCCGCCGCACTCGCGGCTGGGGCCGGTGAGCGACAAGGAGCGCGCGATCATCCGTTCGATCAGCCCGTTCGACGGCAAGTATGATAGCGCGGTCGATCGCGAGAGCGCCGCCGAAGTGTTGGCAAAGAAGTCCGAGGATGCGGCGGCGGCGGCAGTCGTGGTCGAGACCAAAGGGGTCGAGGCGCAACGCGCCCAGCCGCGCCAGACGCCGAGCATGTGGGAGAAAGCGGGCAAGGCCGCGTTCGGCGCCGCTGCGGCCTCGGCGGGGACGATGGTCGCACGCTCAATGAGCGGACGCAAATCCAGCAGCTCGCCGATGGCCAGCGCCGCCAGCGCCGCCGCCGGATCGATCGGCACCGCGCTGGGCGGGGCGATGTTCGGACGGTTTGCGCGTGGGCTGCTTGGCGGGTTGTTGCGGTAACCTAGGAGAATTTGTGGTGCGGATCGACGCGCTCTTTCAATCTTTCGCAAGGAAACAACCGAATGGCCGATAGCACCAACCACGATTTCGGCTTCTGTCCGGTCCTGCAACGAATGATAGCCGAGCAGAAGTGGGTCGATGACGATGTCACGACCTATCCCGCCTTCGGCCTTTCGTCGAACAACAACATCGCCATCATCCGCAGCTTGATGATGGCGCTGCGGCCCACCCGCACGATGGAAGTCGGACTGTCGATGGGCGCGTCCGCGCTCACATTTGCGCAAAGTCACTCCGACCTGGGCCATGAGCCGCAAGGCCAGCACACTGCAATCGATCCGTGGCAGAAGCCGATATTGAACAGTATCGGCCTAAAGGCCATGGAGAGACGGGTCTCTCTCCTTACCTTCACTTCGATGAACGGACTTCGGATTTGTGCCTGCCGGCGTTTCTCGAGGCCGGAAAAAGCTACCAGATGATCTATATCGATGGCTCGCATAACTTCGAGGACGTGTTCCTCGATTGCCACTATTCCTATCACCTGCTCGAGCCGGGCGGTGTGATGCTGTTCGACGATTGCTCGGACCTCAACATCGCCAAAGTGCTGAAGTTCGTTCGGGGCAACATGGCCTACGGGTTGACCGAGTTCGACCTGAAGCCCCACCGACCCGACAAGGGGCGGTCTTTCCGCTATCGTGCCGCCAAAGTGGCTGGGCTGACCCATCTGGCAGCCTTTCAAAAGACGGGATCGGGCCGCAGGCCGCTCGAACACAAGTTCAGGCGCTTCTGATCCGGCCACCAAAGGATTTCTCTCAAACGGCACGCACACACCCGACGCCGGGCGGGTAGCCAGGCAATCAGCCACCCTATTATTTTGGGCATGCCGCGCTACGAAGGAAAAGTGCCGACCAAGGATCGATCGATGCGCGCGACACCCGATTTCGACTTCGCCCTGGGCGACAACGCCAACATGATCCGCGAAGCCGCCGGGCGCTTTGCCGACGACCGGATCGCGCCGCTGGCGGCCAAAGTCGATCGCGAGGACTGGTTTCCGCGCGAGCTGTGGCCGGCAATGGGCGCGCTCGGCCTGCACGGAATCACGGTCGAGGAGGAATGGGGCGGGCTCGGGCTCGGCTATCTCGAGCACGTGATCGCGGTCGAGGAAGTCAGTAGGGCGAGCGCCAGCGTGGGGCTGTCGTATGGCGCACATTCCAATTTGTGCATCAACCAGATCCGCCGCTGGGGCAGCGACGAGCAGAAGGCGAAGTATCTGCCCAAGCTCGTCAGTGGCGAGCATGTGGGAAGCTTGGCGATGAGCGAGGCGGGCGCGGGATCGGACGTCGTCTCGATGACGCTGCGCGCCGAGGCGGTTCAGGGCGGGTATGTCCTCAACGGCACCAAGTTCTGGATCACCAACGCGACTTATGCCGATACGCTGGTGGTTTACGCCAAGTCCGCGCCCGAGGCTTCGAGCCGCGGAATCACTGCGTTCCTGATCGAAAAGGACTTCGCCGGGTTCAGCATCGGCCAGAAAATCGACAAAATGGGGATGCGCGGATCGCCTACCGCCGAGCTGGTGTTCGACGATTGTCATGTCCCCGAAGAAAACGTCATGGGGCCGCTTCACGGAGGGGTGGGCGTGCTGATGAGCGGGCTGGATTACGAGCGCGTGGTGCTCGCTGGTATCCAGCTGGGGATCATGCAGGCCTGCCTCGACACGGTCATCCCCTACGTCCGCGAGCGAAAGCAGTTCGGCAAACCGATCGGCGCGTTCCAGCTGATCCAGGCGAAAGTGGCGG
>JANMPV010000282.1:0-4714 GCA_031370045.1 Novosphingobium sp.
AGAAGCGGATGAAGCCGTAGCCGCCCATCTTGAGCAATACGCCCGCCAGGATCACTGAGCCTGCCGTCGGCGCCTGCACGTGGGCATCGGGCAGCCAGGTATGCACCGGCCACATCGGCATTTTTACCGCAAAGCTGGCGAAAAAGGCCAGCCACAGCCATGTCTGCGCCGCCGGATCAAAGTCATAGGCCATCAGCGTCGGGATGTCGGTCGTCCCGGCCTCATTCACCATCCACAGCATCGCGATCAGCATCAGCACTGATCCGAGCAGCGTGTAGAGGAAGAACTTGTAGCTCGCGTAGATCCGGTCCGCCCCGCCCCAAACGCCGATGATCAGGTACATCGGGATCAGCCCGGCTTCGAAGAAGATGTAGAACAAGAACAGGTCCTGCGCGGAGAACACGCCGATCATCAGCGTTTCCATCAGCAGGAATGCCGCCATGTATTCGCCGACGCGGGTTTCGATCGATTTCCACGAAGCGCCGATGCAGATCGGCATCAGGAACACGCTGAGCATGATCAGCAGCAGAGCGATCCCGTCGATCCCCAGAGCCCACTGCATTCCCGCAAACAGGTTGGCCTGCTCGGTAAACTGCCATTGCGCGCCGCCGATGTCGTAGTTGGCCCACAGCACGATGCCGAGCGCGAGATCGATCAGCGTGGCCGCCAGCGCGATGACCCGCGCGGTTTGGGCGCCCGCCATCAGGCAGGCAATCGCGCCGACCAGGGGCACGAGGAGCATGAGGGAGAGGATCGGGAGCTCCATCAGATCCTCCCCGAGCTTGTCTCGGGGAGGGGGACCGCGCCGAAGGCGTGGTGGTGGGGTTCGGCGGCGCAAGCCGCCGCTGCGCGGCGGGCCCCTCCGTCAGTCACAGCGTGACTGCCACCTCCCCGAGCAAGCTCGGGGAGGACCTGTCCAAGCCGCTTCATCGCGCGATCACCCAGCTAACCGCGCCGACCAGCCCGGCCAGCATGATCAGCGCATAGCTGGTCAGATACCCCGACTGGAGCTTGACCGCGCCGCGGCTGCCCTGCTGGACCAGCCAGGCAAAGCCGTTGGGGCCGAACCGGTCGATGATCCCGATATCGCCGCGCTGCCAGAACAGGCGCCCCAGCCAGAACGCGGGCCGCACGAAAATCCGGTCGTAAAGCTCGTCGAAGTACCACTTGTTGTAGACGAAATCATACAGCACGCGGAACTGCGCGACGAACGCCGCGGGTAGCCCCGGGTTGCGGACATAAGCGCCCCAGGCGATGGCGAAGCCGCTGATCATGACGATGAACGGGAGCCACTTGACCAGCCCCGGCACCTCGTGCGCGGCGTGCATCAGGTGCTCGTCGAACGCGAGCGAACCGGCCCAGAAACGGGCACCCTCCTCCGCCCCGACGAATGCCTCGTGCCAGATGTATCCGGCGAAGATCGCACCCAGCGCGAGCCCGCCCAGCGGGATCAGCATCGACCACGGGCTTTCGTGCGGGTGATAACCCGCAGTCCCGACGGGATTGGACACATGATCGCCGTGCGCGGCTTCCTCGGACGGGTCCTCGTGCTCGTGATGCACCGCGTGCTGGATGTGCTCGCTGCCCGCCCAGCGCGGCTTGCCCCAGAAGGTCAGGAACAGCAGCCGCCACGAATAGAAGCTGGTCATCAGCGCGGCGAGGATGCCGATCACGAACGCAAACTGGCTCAGCTCGGTGCCGCGCGCATAAGCCGCCTCAAGGATCGAATCCTTCGAATAGAACCCGGCGAACCCGAAAACGTCGACGATCCCGACCCCGGTGATCGCCAGCGTTCCCGCCAGCATCGCCCAGAAGGTGAACGGGATTTCCTTCCGCAGCCCGCCGTAGAACCGCATATCCTGTTCGTGGTGCATCGCGTGGATCACGGACCCGGCGCCCAAGAACAGCAGCGCCTTGAAGAACGCGTGCGTGAACAGGTGGAACATCGCCGAACCATAGGCACCCACCCCCGCGGCGATGAACATGTAGCCGAGCTGCGAGCAGGTCGAATAGGCGATGACCCGCTTGATGTCCCACTGGGTGGTGCCGACGGTGGCGGCGAAAAAGCACGTCGCCGCGCCGATAAAGGTCACGAAGCCAAGCGCGACTGCGCTCGTCTCGAACATCGGCGAGAGGCGGCAGACCATGAACACCCCCGCGGTGACCATCGTCGCGGCGTGGATCAGCGCCGAAACCGGGGTCGGCCCTTCCATCGCATCGGGCAGCCAGGTGTGGAGGCCCAACTGTGCCGATTTGCCCATCGCACCAATGAACAGCAGGATGCACAGGATCGTCATCGTGTCCGCGCGGAACCACAGGAAATGGATGCTGGTGTGCGCCATCGACGGCGCGGCGGCGAGGATCGCCGGGATCGAAACCGTCCCGAACACCAGATAGGTGCCGAAAATCCCGAGCATGAATCCAAGGTCGCCGACCCGGTTGACCACGAACGCCTTGATTGCGGCGGCGTTGGCGCTGGGCTTGCGGAACCAGAAGCCGATCAGGAGGTAGCTGGCGAGGCCCACGCCTTCCCAGCCGAAGAACATCTGGACGAGGTTGTCCGCGGTCACCAGCATCAGCATCGCGAAGGTGAACAGGCTGAGATAGGCGAAGAAACGCGGCTGGTCGGGGTCCTCGTCCATGTAGCCCCAGCTATACAGGTGGACGAGCGCGGAGACGGTGGTGATCACCACCAGCATCACCGCGGTCAGCGCATCGACCCGCAGCGCCCAATCGAACGTCAGATCGCCCGATTGCACCCACTGCAGCACCGGGGTGACGCTGGCACTCGCGGTGCCGCCGATGAAACTGAGGAAGATCGGCCATGACAGCACGGCCGACAGGAACAGCGCGCCGGTAGTCAGGCTCTTGGCCACGACACTGCCGAGCATCCGGTTGCCGAGGCCAGCGATGATCGCGGCGAGCAGCGGCGCGAAGACGATGATCAGGATCGGGTTCACTTCTATCCCCGCATCCGGTTGACATCGTCGACCGCGATCGAGCCGCGCCCGCGGAAGTAGATCACCAGGATTGCCAGCCCGATCGCAGCCTCGCCCGCCGCCACGGTCAGCACGAACATCGCGAACACCTGCCCGACAAGGTCGCCCAGAAACGCGCTGAACGCGACAAAATTGATGTTCACCGCGAGCAGGATCAGCTCGATCGCCATCAGGATCACGATCACGTTCTTGCGGTTGAGGAAGATCCCGAGCACGCCCAGCACGAACAGGATCGAACTGACCACGACGTAGTGTTCGATGCCGATCATGACCCGCACCCCACAACCAAGACCCGCTCATGCTGAGCCTGTCGAAGCACACGCGCGAGGCTCGCCCAGTGTCCGTCCTTCGACAAGCTCAGGATGAGCGGGCGTGGGGGAAACCGCGTCGTCACAACACCACCCCCTCGCCCACACCCGGCCGCGTATTGCGCGTAGCATCCTCGGGCCGCCGCTGGTTCTGGCTCGCGATGTTCTGGGTGCGGACGTCGCTGCGCTGGCGGTGGGTGAGCACGATCGCGCCGATCATCGCGACCAGCAGGATCAGTCCCGCCGCCTCGAACAGGAACAGGTCGCGGGTGTAGAGCAGCGCGCCGATCGCGGCGGTGTTGCTGACGCCCAGCGCCGCAGCGCTCGCGCCATCCGCCGCGCCCAGCTGCATCGCGCCCGCCTGATACGCGCCCAGCCCCAGCACCAGCTCGGCCAGCAGCACCAGCGCGATGGCGATCCCCAGCGGGAAGTTCTTCATGAATCCGGCGCGCAGCTCGGCGAAATCGATGTCGAGCATCATTACCACGAACAGAAACAATACCGCGACCGCACCGACATAGACGATCACCAGCAGCATCGCGATGAACTCGGCGCCGACGAGGACCATGAGGCCCGCAGCGTTGAAAAACGCGACGATCAGCCACAACACCGAATGCACCGGGTTGCGTGACAGGATCACGAACACCGCGCTGGCGATGAGCAGGACGGCGAACAGGTAAAAGGCGGAGGTTTGAATCACGGCCTCAGATCCTCCCCGAGCTTGTCTCGGGGAGGTGGCAGCGCGGAGCGCTGACGGAGGGGCAATGCACAACAGCCGCTCCACCACCACGCCAAGCGGCGCGACGGTCCCCCTCCCCGAGCAAGCTCGAGGAGGATTTAAGAAAGTGCGGTGCCCCATTCATCGCGCGCCGCCTAGCGATACGGTGCATCGGCGGCAAGGTTCGCGGCGATGGCGCGCTCCCACTTGTCCCCGTTGGCGAGCAGCTTGGCCTTGTCGTACAACAATTCTTCGCGGGTTTCGGTGGCGTATTCGAAGTTCGGCCCCTCGACGATCGCATCGACCGGGCAGGCCTCCTGGCAAAATCCGCAGAAAATGCACTTGGTCATGTCGATGTCGTACCGCGTGGTGCGGCGGCTGCCGTCCTCACGCGGCTCGGATTCGATCGTGATCGCCTGCGCCGGACACACCGCCTCGCACAGCTTGCACGCGATGCACCGCTCCTCACCGTTGGCATAGCGCCGCAGGACGTGTTCACCTCGAAACCGCGGGCTCAGCGGGTTTTTCTCGAACGGATAGTTGATCGTCGCCTTGGTCTTGAAGAAGTACTGCAAGGTCAGCCAGTGCGCCTTGAGAAATTCCCAGAGGGTGAAGCTTTTGATGAGATGAGCAATGTTCACGCGCCATACCTCGTCAGCATCAGATACCCGCTGACCAGCACCACAAAC
>JANMPV010000356.1:0-5940 GCA_031370045.1 Novosphingobium sp.
GTCCTCGGGCGCCAGCTGTGGCCGGGAAAATATCCGCTCGTTGCCGGCGAACGCCGCTGGCGCGCGGCACATCGCGCCCGGTTGCACGCAAGTCCTGCGCTGGTCCGCCCGCTCGACGCTGCCGATGTAAGCGCGCTCGCGCTGATCGCCACTGCCGAGATCGAGCCCCATCCCGATCAGCCGCGCCGTCATTTCGACGAAGCCGCGCTCGAAGAGCTGGCCGCTTCGATTGCGCGGCGCGGGGTTATCCAGCCGGTGATCGTGCGCCCACTGGGGCCGGGCCGCTATCAGCTTGTCGCCGGCGAACGCCGCTGGCGCGCGGCACAGCGTGCCCGCCTGCATGAGATCCCGGCGCTGGTCCGCCAGCTCGACGATGCCGATGTGGGGGCGCTCGCGCTGATCGAGAACCTCCAGCGTGAGGACCTCAATCCGATCGAAGAAGCTGCGGCTTATCAGCGGCTTAGCGAGAATGACGGACTGTCGCAGGCCGATCTGGCGCGGATGGTCGACAAGTCGCGCAGCCACGTCGCCAACCTGATGCGGCTGCTGGTCCTGCCCGCCGAGGTCCAGGCGATGCTCGAGGACGGACGCTTGCAGATGGGCCACGCGCGCGCTCTGATCAACGCTCCCGATTGCGCGGCGCTGGCCCGCGATGTGGTCGAGCGCGGGCTGTCGGTACGCGCGACCGAGCGGCTGGCCCGCAAGGCGCTGCGGCGCGAAGAGGGCGATGGTGACGCCCCCCCGCGCAAGGCCCGCGCCGCTCGCGACCCCGCCGAGGACGCCGATATCGCCGCGGTCCAACGCCATCTCGAGGACTTTCTAGGGCTCAAGGTGACGATCGCCGCCGACGCCGATCCGCGTTCGGGCACGGTCACGATCCGTTATCGCACGCTCGATCAGCTCGATCTGGTGTGCCAGCGGCTGACCGGCGGGGGAATTTGAGCACCTCCCGATCCTTTCGCGACCGCGAAGTTAGGATATCCTCACCGCGCCCTTAACCTTCGCCTAAGCGCTTTGCCCTATGGCACGGTACGAGTTGGAAGGACCGGGATGAATCGCGGGCGTTGGTGCGCAGGTTTGACGATGGCGAGCGCCTGCGCGCTGGCCGCGTCGCCGTGCGCTGCCGCCGGGCGCGCTACCAACCAGTTTCAGGTATCGGTCAGCCCGGTCAGCAGCTGCACCGTGAGTGCATTGCCGCTTAGCTTTTTCATACCCGTTCCGACCAACGTCAACGTCGATTCGACTTCGACAATCACGATCAAATGCCCGCCGCAAACCGCGTGGACGGTCGACATCGACACAGGGCTTTACAGCAACGGCATTAATCGCCGGGTCTTCAACGCCGGCTACAACGCCTATATCAACTACGACGTTTACAAGGACCCGCCCCGCAGCGCGGTTTGGGGAACCGGGGGAACCAAGAACGTGGGGGGCAATTCTGGCCCCACCGGGGTTTCGTTGCTGACCGTTTATGGCCGGGTGGCCTCGGTCAAAACGCTCAAGTCGGGCAGCTACCTGGATACGCTGACGGTTACCGTCACGTTCTGATCCGCCCGCCCGACGAATTCACGCCGCAGCACACTCACCAATAATCAACCTTGCTTTCCGGCGCGGCACCCCCGCGCTTACCGAATGTTAACCATACCGGACTAGGTATTGTGCCTGAGGGCGGGGCAAATAACCCCGTAACCATTAGCGATATTTCAATTGTTGGATGCGCATGGAGGGTGCGGCTTTGAAGCCGAGACTTTTGGGGAATAAAAACCATGCGTAACTTTGCCTTCGGATTTGCCGCGATCGCCGCGGTTGTCGCCACTCCCGCCCTTGCAGCCACCGCCACCAACACGATGCCGGTTTCGGTCAACGTGATCAATTCATGCACCGTCGCCGCTACGCCGATGGCATTCGGCGCGCCGACAGCGATTGGCAGCATCAACATCGACACCACCTCGACCATTACTTTGGCATGCACCAACGGCGCTGCATACGACGTCGCGCTCGACAATGGCCTCAACGCCACAACCGGCCAGCGCTACATGAGCAACGGCGCGACCACGCCGGTCAAAGTACCGTACAATATCTTTCGTGATTCGGCGCACAGCGCGGCCTGGGGTTCGACCTCGGGTGCTGGCGGCAACACTTCGTCGGGCGTCGCTGGCGTCAGCGGCGCGGTGGTTCTGACCGCTTATGGCCGAATTCCGTCAACCGCCACTTCGGTCGGCGCCGGCGCATACACCGACACCGTGACGGTCACCGTCACCTTCTAAAGCCACTGGAGACCTGAATGACCCGACCTGCCGTTTCACAGCGCCTTTTCGCCCTGATCCTGGCAGGCGGGTCGTTCCTGGCTCTGACCGCACCCGCGGTCCGCGCCGACGAACCCGCCGCTCCCGCCGCCGCCGCGTCCGCTGCTGCGCCGCCCGGCCTCGCGCGGCTCAACATTGCCCCGTTGCGGCTTGAGCTCGATGCCTCGAAGCCCACCGCGACGCTGATGCTGACCAACACTTCCGAGCGGCCATTGCCCGTCCAGACCCGGCTGTTCGCCTGGAGTCAGGACGGCGGGGAAGATCGCTTCGCGCCTAGTTCGGCGCTTACGATCTCGCCATCAATCATTTCCATTCCGCCGGGCGCGACCCAGATCGTGCGGTTGCTCCGCAGCGGGGCAGCGTCGCCGGGCGAAAAGCGCTTCCGCCTCGCGGTCGATCAGTTGCCCGATCCCAAGCTAGCCCAATCGGGCTCAGCCGAAGCGCGGCTGCGTTTCACCATTCCGGTGTTCCTCGATCGCGATACCGCCGCGCCGGCGCAGCTTGACTGGCGGGTAGCTCCGGGCAAGATCGAAGTCAGCAACGGCGGCGGTTCGACCGCGCGCATCGTCGCGATCGAGGTCAAGACCGCCGCGGGCCAGCTCGTCGCGGTCGAACGCAACTCGCTGCGCTATGTCCAGGGCAGCTCGGCGATCGCCTGGCCGCTCGCCAATGCCTGCACGCTAGGCCCGGTGACGATCTCCGCGCAAGTCGATGGCAAAACGGCCAATGCCCAGGCTTCGCCGACTTGCGGGTGAACGGCTCCTAGCGCTTTTCGCCGTCGCTCTGGCGGCGGCGGCCGGCGGCTCGCCCGCCCTCGCGCAATCGGATCCGTTCGCTCTCCCCAAGGGGCTTACCGCGCAAAGCGTCGCGGCGAGCAGCGGGCCGGGGCTGTCCGAAATTTCCGTCGACAATGAGGTCCGAACGCGGCTGGTCGAGCTGGCCTGGCAGAATGGCGTGCTGGCGATCGACGCCGATGCCGCGCGCGCAGCCGGCTTGCCTGTGCCCGACTCCAGCGGTGGCATGATACCACTAAGCGCGATCAAGCTGGGCAAATGGGCATTCGATTCGAACCATCAGCGGCTGGACGTGCAATTGTTGCGCAAGAGCGATGGCGATAACTACATCGATCTTTCGCGCCCGCCCAAAAGCGATGGAATATCCGCCCCGCTCACCGCGTTGCGGATCGACTATGACCTGACCGGCACGCTGGCGCGCGGGCGAACCGATGCCGCCGGGCTCGTAGCTGCGGCGCTGGTCCGCGGAAATGTGGCGTTTACCGGTGGATTTCAGCTTTCGAGCAGCTCTACCCCCGGGAGCGGCAACCTGCTGCGGCTCGACACCCAGCTGCAGATCCAGTTTCCCCGCCGCGGCCTGACTGCGACCATGGGCGATTTCTTCTCCGCGGGCGGCCAGAGCCAGCGCGCGCTGCGCCTGGGCGGCTTGCAGATCGCCTCCGACTACAGCCTGCGCCCCGATCTGGTCACCACCCCGCTGCCTGGATTCACCGGCCAGGTTGCAGTCCCCACCGGGATCGACCTGATCATCGGCGATCAGCGCTACAAGCAGGGCGATATCCAGCCTGGCGAGTTTACCGTGCGAAATGTGCCCGCCACCAGCGGGCGCGGCGAAGTGGCTGTAATCCTGCGCGATTCACTCGGCCGCGAAGTCATCCAAAGCACCCGGTTTTACGTCTCGCGCAACTTGCTCGCGCGCAACTTGAGCGAATTCGCGGTCAACGCCGGGTTCGTCCGACGACGATACGGGGTCCGCAGCATCGACTACGGACCCCTGGCCGGCAGCGCCTTCTACCGACGCGGGATTTCCTCGCGGCTGACCATCGAGGGCACCGCAGAGTGGACCTCAGGCCTCGTTAACATCGGGGCCCGGGGCGATGTCGTGTTGGGCGGGCTCGCGCTGGCGACGCTCGAAGCGCGCTACAGCCGCGATTCGACGGGCGGGACGAGCGGAACCCTGCTCAATCTCGCGCTCGAATCGAGCGGAAAACGGATTTCGGGGCGAATCGGGGCGATTTTGCCATCGTCGGGCTATCGCGACGTCGCCAGCGGGCTTGGCGACCCGCTGCCGCCAAAGCAATTCGTCGGCCAGATCAACTTCGATCTGGGCCGCATGAACCAAGTCCAGATCTCCGCATCGCGCCAGGAACGGCGGTTCGATCCGCGGTTTCCCCATTTCGAGCGCCATACCGACCTGCTCAACGCCTCGTTCCGAACCCGGATCAGCCGACAGATCGATCTGTTCAGCTCGTTCGGCTATCGCCGGGGCGAAACGCGCGCATTTACCGGGTTTGCCGGGCTTTCGATCCAGCTTGGTGGCGGGCGCAATTTCCAGGGTTCGGCGAGCGCAGGCACCAACGCCCCGCTGTCCGGCTCGACCAGCTTATCCAAGCACGACATCGAGGGTAATTCGCTGGGTTACGCGTTCGAACGGACATTTGGCTCGTCGAACCGTACCTCGGCCAGCGTTGCGTGGCGCAGTCCCTACGGTAGGATCGAGGGCCAGACCGAGCATGTCGCCGGAAACTTCGGTTTCCGCGCCAACGCCCGCGGATCGGTCCTGATCGCAGGCGGCGGGGTGTTCGCGCGCAACCAGACCGGGGGCAGCTATGCCCTGGTCCGCACCGGGACTATCTCCGGAGTGACCGTAATGCGCGAAAACCGCCCCGCGGGGGTCACCTCGCGCGGCGGGCTGCTGCTGGTCGAGAACATTCCGGCACAAGTTCCGATCAGTTTCGATGTCGATGCCGACAAATTGCCGATCGATGCACTGGCGCGCGATACGCGCAAGCGGATCATCGTGCCGCGTGGCGCGATCGGGCTGGTCGCGCTCGATGTCGTCCGCTTCATCCCCCGCCAGATCCGCCTGATCGGGCCAGATGGCGAGCCGCTGGCACCCGGCACGCTGATCAAGGCGCTGCCTTCGGGCGAAGCGATGCTGGCCGGATTCGATGGCGTGGTCGATTACAACGCAGGCGGCAACGACCGAAGGCTGGTAGTGGCGGGAGAGGCCGGGCCGCTGTGCGTGGTCGAGATCGACCCCGACCAGCTCAAGATCGCGGCGTCACCCGAGGACTTGCCGCGGTTTGATTGCCGCGCGCGGATTCCCGGGGTCCTCGTCCAGGACGATCCGCCCCAGACGGGACAACGTGGCAAGCCGGGCTCGGAGCTGGCCGGGCGCAACCGGCGCTAAAGTTGCGCGGCGCAACTTCGCGGCGATTTAACCGAACGGTTAAATCGGGTTGACCCTACCGCATCACGCGGCCACACCGGCGCCACCCAATCCGCACAGGGAACGCCATCACCATGTCGCTCGATCAGCTCGCCCGTACCGTCTACACCGAAGATCACGAGGCGTTCCGCCAGACCGTCCGCCAGTTCCTTCAGAAGGAGGTCGCGCCGAACGCCGCGCAATGGGCGGAAAACGGCATCGTCCCGCGCGAAATCTGGCCCAAGGCTGGCGCACTGGGAATGCTGTGCCCGACGGTGCCGGAGGAATACGGCGGGCTCGGGCTCGATTTCGGCTATAACGCGATCGTCGATGAGGAGAGCGCCTATACGGGTCGCGCGACCACCGGCTTCTCGCTGCAGTCGGACATCGTCACCAACTATCTCGTCAC
>JANMPV010000388.1:0-4089 GCA_031370045.1 Novosphingobium sp.
CGAGAGCGAGGATCACGCCGAGGTTCAGGAACACGTACGTCTCGCGCTTGGGCTCGATCCAGCCGGACTGGCCGAGCGGGGTGTAGGTCCACGCCAGTGTCCCGGCGAGCGCGGTCAGCGGGATCACCAGCGCGGGCAGGAACAGCCGATTGCCCAGCCGCGCCGCCGATGCCACGCGTTCGGGCTGCGAAGTGGTCACCGGGCTGCCCCGCCCGACCAGCCCGAACCCGGCCAGCGCGGCAAGGCCCAGTACCACCAGCCCGTTTCCAAAATCGCCGATCCGGTCGCCGGCGAGCAGGCTCAGCGCCATCAGCCCCCAGAACGCTGCGGTGCCCAGCCGCTTGGGGTTTGCGCGGTCGGTCGCGGAATGCAGCGCGACTGCGCCGAACAGCAGGCCTGCAGGGATGTAGAGCCAGGCGAGGGTGATCATGATTGATCCTCCCCGAGCTTGTCTCGGGGAGGTGGCAGTCGCGAAGCGACTGACGGAGGGGCCCCTCCACCACCCTTCGGGCGGTCCCCCTCCCCGAGCAAGCTCGGGGAGGAATTCGTGCGGTCGAACCACAACAACCGGCTGCCGTGGATGACGAACGCGGCGATCGCGCTGGGGATGGCCCACAGCGCAAGTTCGAGCGGGGCGATCTGATAGCCGTCCGCCGCCAGAACCTGCTGGATCAGCACGATCGAGCCGATTGCGAAGAAGATGTCCTCGCCAAAGAACAGCCCGACGTTGTCGGTCGCCGCAGCCATCGCCTTGATCTTCTCCGCCTCGTCGAATGTCGGCTCGCCCGCCGCCGCCAGCGCCATCGGGGCGACCAGCGGGCGCACGGTCTGCGCGTGGCCCGCCGTCGAATGGAGCCCGACCGCCGCAGTTAGCTGGCGATAGGCCAGGTATAGCAACAGCAGCCGCCCGGTCGTCGCGCCTTTGAAACCGCGGATTACTCCGGCGGCGCGTTGCTGGAGCCCATAGCGTTCGAGCAGGCCGATAACGGGCAGTACCACCCAGACGATGGCGATGATCCGGTTGTCGTTGAACGCCTTGCCGAACGCCGCGATCACTTCGCTGGGCGACATCCCGGCGAGCAGCCCGGTGGCAAGTCCCGCCGCAACCACCACCAGCAACGGGTTGAGCCGCAAGGCAAAGCCCAACACGACGATCGGGATGCCGAGAAGGGGGAGGTTACTCATTCAAGACACCCTTTGGTATCGCTCCAGGTGCTTCGACAAGCTCAGCATGAGCGGGTTTCAGGGACTGAATTTGAAAACAAAGTACGCTCATGCTGAGCCTGTCAAAGCACGCACACGACATTCGCCCCAACCCCCACCACCGGGGGTCTCGATCACGAACACATCGCCGATTTTCATGTCCGCCGAGGCAGTTGCGGGCAACTCCTCGACCGACCCGTCGACCCGCTCGACCCAGTTGCCCCCTGGCTTGGCATCGCCCCCGCCGCAAATCCCGCGCGGCGGCAGCTTGCGGCGGTTGGCGAGGATCTGCGCCTGCATCGGTTCGAGAAACCGCACGCGCCGCACCACCCCGTCGCCGCCATGGTGCAACCCGGCTCCGCCAGAGCCGCGACGGATGGCGAATTCCTCGACCCGCACCGGCAGCCGGGTTTCGAGGATTTCGGGATCGGTCAGGCGGCTGTTGGTCATGTGGGTCTGTACCGCGCTGGTCCCGTCGTGATCCGGCCCCGCGCCCGATCCGCCACAGATCGTCTCGTAATACTGATGGCGGGCATTGCCGAAGGTGAAATTGTTCATCGTTCCCTGGCTCGGCGCAAGCCGTCCGGTCGCGGCGAACAAAGCGTCGGTAACTACCTGGCTGGTCTCGACATTGCCCGCCACCACCGCGGCGGGAAACGCCGGGTCGAGCATCGAGCCCTCGGGCACGACCAGTTCGATCGGACGCAGGCAGCCGTCATTCATCGGGATCGCATCGTCGAACAGCGTGCGCACGACATACAGCGCGGCCGCGCGGACGATTGCGCGCGGGGCATTGAAGTTATCGGCAAGCTGGGCGGACGTGCCGGTGAAATCGAAGTTGGCCGAGCGACTGCGCTTGTCGATCCGAATAGAAACAGCGACTTGGGCGCCGTTATCCATCGCATATGTGAACGCGCAATCGTCGAGTTGACCGAGCAAGCGGCGGACCGACTCTTCAGCATTAGCGAGAACATGGTTCATGTAGGCGGCCACGACTTCAGGTCCGTAATCGCCCGCCGCCGTGGACAGCGCCTCCGCGCCGCGGGTGCAGGCGGCCAGTTGGGCGCGCAGGTCCGCGAGGTTTCGGTCGGGGTTTCTTGCCGGATGCGGTCCTGTGGCGAGCAGCGCGCGGATTTCGGGTTCGCGCAAACTGCCTTCGTCGACCAGCAGGACATCGTCGATCAGCACGCCTTCGTCATGGATGGTGTGGCTGTTTGGCGGCATCGATCCTGGCGCAATCCCGCCGATATCGGCGTGATGGCCGCGCGCTGCGACAAATGCGTCTGGGCCAGAGGAAGGGACTCGCGATTCATCGTAAAACACCGGCACGATCACGGTGATGTCGGGTAAGTGGGTGCCCCCAGCGTAGGGGTCGTTCAGAACATAGGCATCGCCGCGCCGGATACCGCGATCGTCGGCACCATTTGCACGATTATTCAGTATCGTACGAATGCTTTCTCCCATCGATCCGAGATGGACCGGAATGTGCGGAGCATTAGCGATCAGCTGCCCGCCCGCATCGAACAGCGCGCAAGAAAAATCGAGCCGTTCCTTGATGTTGACCGAGGTTGCGGTCGCCTGGAGCGCGGTGCCCATGTCCTCGGCAATCGCCATGAACAGGTTGTTGAATATCTCGAGCTGGACCGGATCGGCAGCGGTGCCGATGGCGTGGTCGCGGCGGAGTGGGGCGATGCGGGTGAGGATCAGCGTGCCGTCGCCCGCACGCTGCGCCTGCCAACCTGGATCGCCGACGTTTGTCGAGGTGGGTTCGAAGATCAGCGCAGGGCCGGTCAAATCCTCCCCGAGCTTGCTCGGGGAGGGGGACCGCGCCGAAGGCGTGGTGGTGGGGCAGGAAGCAAAAGCGGCCCCTCCGTCAGCCGCTGCGCGTCTGCTACCTCCCCGAGACGAGCTCGGGGAGGAATTTGCCTCGACTACCAAGGTATCGATCACGGCCACTTCCTCTGCCGCGTAGCCGAAGCGGCGGCGGTGCAGTTCGGCGAAGCGCGCGGCGAGTGTGGCGAGCGGCTCGATTGCCAATTCCAGCGTGCTGTCGCTACCCGCAAGGCGCAATCGTGCGCGACGGGCGAGGGCGATGTCATCGAGCCCTTGGGCGCTCAACGCCTTGCTCGCCGCCGCCTCCAACTCTGCCAACGCCGCCGAAAAATCCTCGCCCAGCGGCCTGAGCCAACTACGCTCGCGGATCGCCTTGACCGGGGCGAGGCCGATGCCGTGCGCCGAGAGTACCCCCGCCAGCGGGTGGACCAGTATCCGCGCAATTCCCAACGCATCTGCCACCGCACAAGCGTGCTGCCCGCCCGCTCCACCAAAACATGCGAGGGTGTAGCGGGTGACGTCATGGCCTCGCTGGATCGAGATCTTGCGGATCGCGTTGGCCATGTTGTCGACCGCGATCCGCAGAAACCCGCGGGCAACGGCGTCGGGCTCCATGCCACACTGATCAGCCACGTCGTTCAGGCGCGCGCTTGCCGCGCCAGGATCGAGCGGGGCATCGCCATTCGGTCCGAACACTTGCGGGAAGTGCCCGGGATCGATCCGCCCCAATACCACATTGCAATCGGTAACCGTCAGCGGCCCGTCGCGTCCGTAACAGGCGGGGCCGGGAGTGGCGCCCGCACTCGCGGGGCCGACACGCAGGCGCATTCCATCGAACCGGCAGATCGAGCCGCCCCCTGCCGCGACGGTGTGGATTTGCATCATGGGCGCCCGCAGGCGGACCCCGGCGACCGCGCTCTCGTCCGCCAGTTCGATTGCGCCTGCGTAGTGCGAGACGTCGGTCGAGGTGCCTCCCATGTCGAATCCGATCAGCCGCACTGGCTGGCCGGCGGCAAAATGGGGCGAGGAGGCGGCGACCATCCCGACCACGCC
>JANMPV010000366.1:0-9996 GCA_031370045.1 Novosphingobium sp.
ACGCCGGGGCCGACCTGGCACTGCACCTCGACCGCGCGCGCTTCAAGCCCGAGATAAGCGACCGTCGATACCAGTGCGACCATCCGCGCGCGCCCCCCTCGGCATCGGAGGATATGCCCGTGGATGTCCGCCAAGTCGAGACCGCTACACGTCGATACATCCGCCCCGGCTTAAACGCGAATTAACCTCAAGGCGTTAGCTGACGAAGGCGATGCTTCGCTACGCCCTGATCCTTGCTGCGCTGTTGCCCGCCACCGCGCTCGCGCAGGAAGCGGCGACGATAAGCGTAGAAGTTGTCCAGGATATCCCGGCGGGCGATCCGGGCGGCGAGCGCTTCGTTGCCGAGACTCGCTCCGATGCCGCAACCCTGCCAGCCATCGCCGCGTACGGTCCGTTCCGCGTGCTCGACGCGGCACGCGTCGCGTTGGTCGATGTAACCGATGCCGCGACCCCGCGGGCGTTTGCGCAGATGCTGATCGCGTTCCCCGCGCTGCGCACGATCGAGATGGTCGAATGCCCCGGCACGAGCGACGACACCGCCAATTTGCGGCTCGGCCGGATGATTCGCCGGGCCGGGCTGGATACTTACGTGCCCGAGGGTGGATCGGTGCGTTCGGGCGCGGTCGAGCTGTTCCTGGCGGGCAAGCACCGCCGTGCCGAAAACGGCGCGCAGTTCGCAGTCCATAGCTGGCAGGACAGCGACGGGTTCGAACCCAGCGATGTCGCCGATAACGATCCGGTCAACCTCGCCTACCTTGCCTATTACCGCGAGATGGGGCTGAGCGACCAGCAGGCACGCGCGTTCTACGCAATGACCAACGCCGTCCCGCACGATGAGGCGCTGTGGTTGAGCGTAAGCGAGTTCGCGCGGTATGCGGCGCTGGATTGAGTTTCACAAAAACGTCCGCTCATCCCGAGCGGGTCGAGGGATGTTGCATTACAGTCGAAACTTGCGCGACGTGTCTGGACTTCGCTCGACATGAGCGTGGTCGGTTGTAGCCGTGACCGTTGTTGACCCGAATCGCTCTTTACCCTATCGGCGCGCTTCGAAAGTCGCGGGTTTGCCCCGCACGACCCAGGATTTGAGACGATGAAGCGCACCTTTCAGCCCAGCAACCTCGTGCGCGCGCGCCGTCACGGCTTCCGCACCCGCTCGGCGACTCCCGGTGGCCGCAAGATCCTGCGCGCCCGTCGCGCCCGCGGCCGCATCAAGCTGAGCGCCTGAGCGATCACGCTCCCGCGCGGCTTGCGGTGATCCGCAAGCGCGCCGATTTCCTAGCCGCCAACCGAGGCTTGCGCGTGGCGCGGGCGGGTTTTGTTTTGCTCGTCAACCGCGATGCTGTGCCCCTCGCAGCTAGCGAAGCAGGCACAATGCGGTTTGGCGTGACGGTGACCAAGAAAATCGGCGGAGCGGTGGTCCGCAACCGGATGAAGCGGCGCTTCCGGGCGCTGCTGCGTGAGCTGCTTCCGCGCCACGGCATCGCCGCTGCCGACCATGTCCTGATCGGCCGCGAAGGCGGGATCGAGCGCGATTTCGCCAAACTGCGCGACGAACTGATCGCTGCGCTCGGGCGGGCAACCGAAGGCAAAGGCGATCCGCCGCGCCGTCGCAAAAGTTCCGGTAGGTGAAGCAGCTCCTCATCCTCATCGCGCGCGGGTGGCAGCTTGGGCCCTCGCGAATCCTGCCGCCATCCTGCCGCTTTGCCCCATCGTGTTCGCAATACGCGATCGAGGCGCTGGAACGGCACGGCGCGATTAGGGGTGGCTGGCTTGCGGCGAAACGGCTAGGGCGCTGCCACCCGTGGGGCGGGCACGGCTATGATCCTGTTCCCTAACAGCCAGTTTTCGGCCCTTGATCGCGCGATAGCGGTCACCCATTTCCCCCCAGACGTATCCACAGGACGGCCACTTTGACCAACCAGCGCAATCTGATCCTCGCGGTGGTGCTCACCGGGCTGCTGCTGCTGGGGTGGGACGCCGGCCTGCGTTATTTCTACCCGCAGCCGAACAAGCCGGTTGTCGCTGCTGCGGCACCGGTCGCTTCGGGCACCCCCGCCAAACCGACCCGCGAGGGCGGGCTAACCACCGCCGCCGATATCGCGCTGGAAAAGCAGGACCTTAATGCCGCGCTGGCCAGCGCCGGGCGCGTGCCGATCGCCGGTCCGCGCGTCGCCGGATCGATCAACCTGACGGGCGCAGTGCTCGACGATCTGACCCTGACAAGCCACCGCGCCGAACTGGCGAAGACCTCCGGACCCGTCCGGCTGTTCTCGCCCGCGGGAACCCCGGCGCAGTATTTCGCCCAGTTCGGCTGGGTCGGCGCGGGCGAAGTTGGCGGAGTGGAGGCGGCGGGCGGGATCCAGTTGCCCGACGCCCGCACCGTGTGGCGCGCCGAAGGCACCCGTCTGACCGCACAGGCCCCCGTGACCCTGCGCTGGGACAACCCCACCGGGCAAAGCTTTGCGATCCGCTTTGCAATCGACGCCGACTACATGATCACCGCGACCCAGACCGTCGCCAACCGCGGCACCGCACCCACCGTCGTGCGCCCGTTCGCACTGGTCAACCGCACCGACAAGACCGCCAGCCTCGATACCTGGAACGTCCATTCGGGACCGCTCGGCGCGTTCGAAGGATCGGTCGATTTTGGCAACAACTACAAGGATGTGCGCGAGGCGCCCGAAGCGACGATCAGCCCGGCGGGCCACCCCAACTGGATCGGCTTCACCGACATCTACTGGCTTTCCGCGCTGATCCCCGACACGCGCGCGCCCGCCAGCGGCGATTTCCGCGCCATCTCGGGCGACATCTTCCGCGCCGACCTGCTTTACCGCCCGGTCGCGCTGGCGCCCGGCGCCCAGGTCACCCGCACCACCCGGCTGTTCGCGGGCGCCAAGGAGAACGCGGTTCTCACTGCCTATGAGAACGCAGGCATCACCAACTTCAGCCTAGCAATCGACTGGGGCTGGTTCCGCTGGTTCGAAAAGCCGATCTTCATGCTGCTGGAGTGGCTGTTCCACACCATCGGCAATTTCGGCGTGGCGATCATCTGCCTGACCTTCGTGGTGCGCGGGCTGATGTTCCCGATCGCCCAGCGCCAGTTCGCCAGCATGGCCGCGATGCGCGCGCTCCAGCCCAAGATGAAGGCGCTGCAGGAACGCTACAAGGACGACAAGGCGGCGCTCCAGCAAAAGACGATGGAACTGTACAAGGCGGAAAAGGTCAATCCGTTGGCCGGCTGCCTTCCGATTTTCCTCCAGATCCCGGTGTTCTTCGCGCTGTACAAGGTGCTCAACCTGGCGATCGAGATGCGCCACCAGCCGTTCGCGCTGTGGATCAGGGATCTGTCCGCGCCCGATCCGCTGCACATCCTCAACCTGTTCGGGCTGCTGCCGTTCAACCCGCCCGCGTTCCTGGCAATTGGCCTGCTTGCGTTGCTGCTGGGGTTCACAATGTGGTTGCAGTTCAAGCTCAACCCGGCCCCCGTCGATCCCAGCCAGGAGATCGTCTTCAAGATCATGCCGTGGATGATGATGTTCGTGATGGCGCCGTTTGCCGCAGGGCTGCTGATCTACTGGATCACATCGAACCTGCTGACCATCGCCCAGCAAAAGTACCTGTACATGCGCCACCCAGGCTTGAAGGCGCAGGGCGAAAAGGACGCACAGGACAAGGCGCGTGCGGTCGCGCGTGACAAGCCCACCGCGCTGAAGGCGGTTGAATCAGCCAAGCCCTCCCCCACGCCGCGTCCCTCCACCCCACGCAAGCCCAAGCCGCGCGGGCGCTAGGAATGGCGCAGGGCCAGCCGGAAGACGAAGCCGAACGCGCGCGGCTGCTGTTCGCGGGGCGGATCGAGTTTCTCAAGAGCGCGCCAACGCTCCTCTTCCTGCCCGACGCGGACTTTCCCGAGATCGCCTTTGCGGGGCGATCGAACGTCGGCAAAAGCTCGCTGCTCAATGCGCTGACCGGGCGCAAGAGCATTGCCCGCGCCTCGGTCACCCCGGGCCGCACGCAGGAACTCAATTTCTTCGAGGTGGGCGAGCCGACCAAACTGCGGCTGGTCGATATGCCCGGCTATGGCTTTGCCAAGGCCCCGCCCGAAGTGGCCAAAAAGTGGCAGCGGGTGGTGCGTGATTTCCTGCGCGGGCGGGTGGTGCTCAAGCGCGTGCTGCTGCTGATCGATTCGCGCCACGGGATCAAACCGCCCGATCTCGAGATGATGACGATGCTCGACGAATCGGCGGTGGTCTATCGCCTTGTCCTGACCAAGGCCGACAAGATCAAGCCGAGCGAGCTGGACAAAGTCATGGCCGAAACTTTGGTCGAGGCGCGCAAGCATTCGGCGGCTTACCCCGAACTTTTGGTGACATCGGCGGAGACCAAGGCCGGCATCGCCGAACTGCGCACCGCGGTGCTGGAGGATTCGGGGCTTTAGCTCCCGCGCCGCCGCCACCTTCGCCAGCCGATCCAGCCCAGTCCCACCACGGACAACCCCGCGAGCACCCAGCCTGCAGCTTGCGCCACAACGATTCCGACCGCGATCAGCGCGCCGAAGGTTAGCCCCCAGCTCAGGTCGACGATGAATTGGGAGATGACGTCCATCGTCGCCGCTAGCTAGCGAACAGCCCCTCCAGGGTGGCAAAAGCCTTCATCTCAATTGCATTGCCGCTGGGGTCGCGGAAGAACATCGTTGCCTGTTCGCCCGACTCGCCCTCGAAACGAATGTGCGGCTCGATCTCGAACCGGGTACCCGCCACTGTCAGCCGGTCGGCCAGCGCGGTCCATGCAGCCATATCGAGCACCACGCCGAAATGCGGCACCGGCACCGCATGCCCATCGACCGGATTGCCTCCGGCATCGCCGCCCGCGCCTTCCACCCGGTGAGCGACGATCTGGTGGCCGTAGAAATCGAAATCGACCCAGTCGGCGGCACTGCGCCCCTCGCGGCAACCGAGCAGGTCGCCATAGAAAGCCCGCGCCTCGGCGATATCGCGGACGGGAAAGGCCAGGTGGAACGGGCGCAGGGTCATTGCCTGGATGCTACCGGTTCATTCTCGACTTCACCAGCCTGAACGATTAGTTGGAACGCAACATCAGGGGCAACGCGTTGAAGCTGATCATCGGCAACAAGAACTATTCGAGCTGGTCGCTGCGTGGCTGGCTGGCGTGCAAGCAATCGGGGCTGAGCTTCGAAGAGATCACCGTGCCGCTTTACGGCGAGGAGTGGGACGAGGCCAAGAAGCAGGCCGAGGACCTCGCCCCCAGCCAGGGCAAAGTGCCGATCCTGTGGGATGGCGACTGCGTGGTGTGGGACAGCCTGGCGATCATCGATTTTCTCGCCGACCGCGTCGGGCGCGACCGGTTCTGGCCCAAGGACGAGACCGCGCGCGGGATGGCCCGCTCGATGGTTGCCGAAATGCACTCGAGCTATCTGCCGCTGCGCCGCCAGCTGCCGATGAACGTGCGCCGCCGGATCGAAGGGGTCGAGCCGAGCGCCGAGACCCGCGCCGACATCGTCCGCATCCTGGGGCTGTGGGCCGAGGCGCGCGCGCGGTTCGGCAAAGGCGGCCCGTTCCTGTTCGGCAGCTTTGGCGCCGCCGATATCATCTACGCGCCGGTGGTCAGCCGCTTCATCAGCTATGGCGTCCCCGTCCCCGGCTTCGCGGTCACCTATATGCAGGCGGTGTGGGAGCACGAGTGGATGAAGGCCTGGATCGCCGCCTCGGAGGCCGAGGAATGGTCGATCGAGAAGTTCGAGAACCCGGTTCCGGCCTAAGCGGGCCGGGCCGTCTCCGGATAAGCTGTCCCGTCCATGTGGCGATAGGCGCCGTCGGCGGTCCAGCACATGTCGATGTCGGGATAACCGCCGCCGCCATCGGGTCCGGCGCTGATCGCGACGAAGACGCAGTCGGTTTCGGTCTCGTTGATCAGGTGATGCCCGTTCTCGGCGTCCGCGGGCCAGACGCATATGTCGCCCGGGCGGATGGTGGTTCGGCCACCATTGGTTTCATTGGCATCCTCGACCAGCACCGCCTCGCCCGCGATCATCACCAGCAGCTCGTCCTCGCCGTGGTGCCAGTGGCGCTGCGACGACCACGCGCCGGGTTTGAGCACCACATGGCTCGCGCCGAATGCGGTGAGGCCCGAAACCGGCGCGAGGCGGCGGTACCAGCGGCCCTGCACCGGTGCGTCGAACGGCGGCGGATAGCCGGTGCGGTTGGTCTGGGGGATCGAATTGAGATCGATCTTGGGCATCGCGGCTTCCTTCGCTTGCGAGCATGTTCTAGGCGAAGGCCATGGCGGATTCCAGCGACGTCGCGACCCTTGCCGAGCGGCTGATCGCCGCACCCAGCGTGACCCCGGCCGCGGGGCTGGTGTTCGACGTGCTCGAGGCAATGCTGAAGCCGCTGGGCTTTGCGGTGGCCCGCTTCCAGGCGGGCGAGCCGCCCGACGGCCCGGTCGAGAACCTGCTGGCGATCCGCCACGGCCCGCCGGGCAGCCGGCATTTCGCGTTCGCCGGGCACCTCGACGTGGTTCCGCCGGGTGACGGCTGGAGCAGCGCCCCGTTCGCGCCCGAACGACGCCCGGGAGTTTTGGGCGAGCTGCTTTACGGTCGTGGCGCGGTCGACATGAAGGGCGCGATCGCAGCGATGGTCGCGGCGGTGGAAGATGTGCCGACTGAGGCGGGAACGGTGAGTTTCGTCATCACCGGCGACGAGGAAGGCCCCGCGCGATTCGGCACGGTGGCGCTGATCGCGCGGATGCGGCAAATCGGCGCGATCCCTGATCTGTGCCTGGTCGGCGAGCCGACCAGCGTGGCCCGGCTGGGGGATATGGCCAAGATCGGGCGGCGCGGTTCGCTCAACGTCTGGCTGACCGTCGCGGGCAGCCAGGGCCACGTCGCCTATCCGCATCTCGCCGACAATCCGATCCGCAAGCTGGTTGCGCTGCTCGCCGAATTGCAGGCGATGCCGCTCGACGAGGGGACCGACTGGTTCCAGCATTCGAACCTGGAAGTCACCGATCTGGCGGTGGGCAACCCGGCAACCAACGTAATCCCGGCTGAGGCGAAGGCGCGGCTTTCGATCCGCTTCAACGATCTACACACCGGCGCGGCTTTGGCCGAGCGCGTCTGCGCCATCGCCGAGCGCCACGGCGCGACCGCGCGGCCGGTGATTGCGGGCGAGGCGTTCCTGACCCCGCCCGGCGCGTTCTCGGCGCTGGTTGCAGCGGCGGTCGAGGCCGAAACCGGGATCGCGCCCGAGCTTTCGACTAGCGGCGGCACTTCCGATGCACGGTTTCTCAAGGACTTGTGCCCGGTGATCGAGTTCGGCCTGTGCAACGCCACGATGCACAAGACCGACGAGGCGGTAGCGGTGGCCGATCTCGAAACGCTGGTCCGGATTTACCGCCGCATAGCGATTAGCGCGCTTTCCTGAGCACCACATAGACCGCGCCCGCGCCGCCGTGGCGTTGGTGCGCGGGGCGGATTGCCGCGATTTTCGAGGCGTGCGGGCTGGCCGCCAGCCAATCGAGCAATTTGGCCCGGATCGCGCCGCGGCGGCTGCCGCGTTCCCCGTGATTTAAAAAGCCATGATCGCCGTGCGGACGCGATTTGCCCGCGATCACCAGTAGCACCCGCGCTCCGGTCAGGTGGGCCTGCATCAAGCTGGCCATCAACCGGGTGTAGGCCGCGTCGATCCCCAGGCCGTGGAGGTCGATCTGGGCATCGGGCGATATCAGCCCCTGCGCGAGGCGGCGGTCCCACGTGCCGTCGAGGGTCTGGCGATCCAAGTTCCCCTCCCGCAGGCGGGAGGGGTTAGGGGTGGGCGCGCGATCCGCGGGATTGCGCTGCTTCGGCGGCAGCGCAGGCCCACCCCCGGCCCCTCCCGCCTGCGGTAGGGGAGCAGATAGGTTCCGCTCGTCGATCTGGCGTCCGGCCAGCGGCGTCACCGTGTTCGCAACCTGCCGCCAAAGCGCGGTCTCCCCCGGCGTCAGCCCCAGCGGCGATTTCACTGTGACGGGCGGCGGGCGAGCACCCCTTTGGGAAGCAGGACATACGCGGTGCCGCGCGCGCTCATCCCGCCCGCGACCATCTTGGCGCGGTCGCCCGCGCCCCAGAATGTGTCGAAGCGGCCCGGTCCCTTGATCGCCCCGCCGGTGTCCTGCGCGATCCACAACCCGTTGGCTTCGGCGCGATCGAGGCTGAGCCATACCGGCGCGCCCAGCGGGGTGTAGGCCGGATCCGCCGCGACGCTCGATTCGGCGCGCACCGGAATGCCCAGCGCGCCCAGCGGGCCGTCTCCGCTCAGCTCGCGGAAAAACACCCAGCTTTTATTTTCGCGCATCATCGCGCGGCCCTCGTCGGGGTGATCGCGCAAGTACTGGACGATACCCTGCATCGATCCCGCGTATTGCCCCGGCAAATCGCCGAGCAGGCCCCGCGCGCGCATCACCGAGCCGACCCCGACGTAATCGCGTCCGTTCTGCCCGGCATAGCCGATTCGCATCACCGTCCCGTCGGGCGCGCGCAGGCGGCCCGAGCCCTGGATCTGGAGGAAGAACATCTCGATCGGGTCGAGCGCCCAGGCAATCTCCAGCCCCTTGCCGACGAGCGCCCCGTCTTCAATCTCGGCACGCTCGTAATACGGAACGACCATGCCGCTCGCGTCATACCGCCCGAGCGGGGCGCGACCGGTGCGCTGTTCGGCGGGGGTCTCGACGGGCCAGTCGCGGATCAGATCGGGCGGCAGCTTGTAGACCGGCACGTCGTAGCCCGGCAGGTGGGTGCGCGATCCCGCGATCTCTGGCTCGAAGTAGCCGGTGGCGAAAGCCTGTCCCCCACTGATCGCCGCAGTCTCGAAATACTGCGCGAAGAACCCTGCGGCCTGCCCTGCAGGCCAAACGGGCGCGGCGGTGCAGGCGGGCTGCCAGTCGGCGGCCATCGTCAACCCGCTGGTATCGCTGCGCGCGAGCAGCCGTGGGCAAGATTCGACGAAGCTGTTCAAGGCCCCGGCGGCGTCGGCTTCGGTGATCCCCAAGCTGGCGACCACAGGTCCGGCGCGCGCAACGAGCGGAACCGGCGTCGGGATCGGCGAGGGCGAGGGACGCGACGGCGGTTCGACGGGATAGCGCGCGGGAGGGATCATCGGCCCGCACGCCGCAAGCGCGATGCTGAGCGCAGCAACGGCGATCGCCCTGCCCCCTAACGTTCGCATGGGCAGCTTCATTTCCCTGCCCGACCGTTCGGAGGCTTAACCTTCGTCGGTTTCGTCGAGCAGCCAGTCAGGCTCACGCGAGGTGAGGTCGCGCGAGAAGGTCCACAGGTCGCGGCTTTCGATCGCATCGTCGAGCGATCCGGCGATCACCTGACCCTCGGCGTTGCGGGTAACCGTGGCGACATCGGCGTTGAAACGCACGCGGATGCGGGCGGTGCTGCCATCAAGTTCGGCGTGTTCGATCACCGCTTCCTCGATCCGGATCAGGCGGTTGTCGAGCGTTTCGCCCGCCGCGGTGCGCGCGTCGATCGCGGCGACGAAGCCGTCGTAGACGTCCTTGTCACACAGCTGACCAAGCTCGTCCTTATCGCCGCGCCAATAGGCTTCGAGGACCATGCCATAGGCACCCTTGGCGCCATCGAGGAACGAGGAGATATCGAACCGCCGATCGGCAGCGACGATCGCGCGGACCCCGGTCTCGGCTTCGACCGGAAACCCGGCGCGCGCGGGCACGTTGACACTGGGCCGCGGCGGCGCAAGCTCTTCGGCGCGCGCAGGCGTACGCTGCGTGGGCGCGTCCGGGCGATGGACCGGACGGTTTATCGGCGGCTCATCATGTTCGGCCCGGCGGCCCAGCACCGAATAGAGCCTGAGGCCGAGAAAGGCCGCCACCATCGCCAGGATTACGATCTGCACAATCACGCAACTGTCCCGCTTGCTAAACTTGTCCACCCCTCGCCGACGGGCAGCTTGCCCCAGATAGGTACGAAAGACAAAT
>JANMPV010000373.1:0-7670 GCA_031370045.1 Novosphingobium sp.
CCGGGGCGCAGCCTGCCGCGGGGCCAGGCGATGGACGCGCGCGGGTTTGCCGACAGCATGGCGTTGCGGCTGCGTCATCACAACGAAGCGCTCCACGGAAAAAACGCACCTGCCGAAGCGGTTGCACGGGCTTGTTACGACGAAATCGAGAGCGTGCGGTACGAAGCGCTCGGCTCAAAGGCTTATGCCGGGATGCGCGAAAACCTCGCCTCGGCGATGGACGTGCGGATCGCCGCCAACCCGATTGCCCGCGCCAGCCAGGCCAACGAAGTGCCGGTCCAGTCGGCGCTCGCGCTGCTGCTGCGCGAGCACCTGACCGGGCAGGCAGTTCCGCAGGCGGCGCGCGCCGGCGCGGACCTGCTGCGCGGTTGGATCGAGGACAAGGCCAGTGCCGATTTCGATGCGCTGGCGCTGTTGCTCGATGATCAAAAGGCGTTTCAGGGGCTGGCGCTCGACATGCTCCAGCATCTCGCGCTGACCCGTACCCCCGGCAACATCCCCCCCGAGGACACCGGCGACGAGGGTGACGGCGAGGACGACGGCGACGACCAGGACGACGGGGACAACAGCGCCGACGACGAGCAACGCACCGAGACCACCGGCGACACCAGCGAGGGCGACGACGACAGTGAGGGCGAGGCCGACCGCGAGCAAATCGACGACAGCGACGATGGCGAAATGGCCGACGATGGCGAGGACGGGATGCTCCCCACCCGGCCCAACCGGCCGTGGACCGAGTTGCCCGGCAAGTTCGACTACAAGCCCTTCACCACCGCCTTCGACGAGGTGATCGAGGCGCGCGAACTGTGCGATGAGGACGAACTCACCCGGCTGCGGGCCTATCTCGACACCCAGCTCAAGGGCCTCCAGGGGATCGTCACCAAGCTTGCCAACCGGCTCCAGCGGCGGCTGATGGCGCAGCAGAACCGCAGCTGGGACTTCGACCAGGAGGAAGGCATCCTCGACGCGGCGCGGCTTGCCCGCGTGGTGGTCTCGCCCGGGCTGTCGCTGAGTTATAAAGTGGAACGGGAGGTCGAGTTCAAGGACACCGTGGTCACCCTGCTGATCGACAATTCGGGATCGATGCGCGGGCGGCCGATCTCGATCGCCGCGATCAGCGCGGATATTCTGGCGCGCACGCTCGAACGCTGCGGGGTCAAGACCGAGATTCTGGGCTTCACCACTCGCGCGTGGAAGGGCGGGCAGAGCCGCGAGGCGTGGTTGTCAGGCGGCAAAACCTCCCAGCCCGGCCGCCTCAACGACTTGCGCCACATCGTCTACAAGAAAGCGGGCGAGCCCTATCGTCATGCCCGGCGCAGCCTTGGCCTGATGATGCGCGAGGGGTTGCTCAAGGAAAACATCGACGGCGAGGCGCTGCTGTGGGCCCACGCCCGGCTGCTCGCACGCCCTGAAGACCGCCGCATTCTGATGGTCATCTCGGACGGTGCGCCGGTCGATGATTCAACGCTTTCGGTTAATAACGCCGGATACCTCGAGCAACACCTGAGGAAGGTGATCGACTGGATCGAGCGCCAGTCGCCGGTGCAACTCGTGGCCATCGGGATCGGTCACGACGTCACCCGCTACTACCGCCGCGCGGTTACGATCATGGACGTCGAACAACTCGGCGGGACGATGGTCGAGCAGCTGGCGGGGCTGTTCGAGGAGGAGTGATGGAGGTCTCAGAAGCCGTTGACAGCCGCCGTTCGGTGCGCAAGTTCGTCGACCGGCCGGTCGATCGCGCGGTGCTTGAACGGGTGCTGGAGAAGGCGCGCAATGCTCCCTCGGGCGGCAACGTCCAGCCGTGGAATGCGATCGTGCTGAGCGGCGAGCCGCTCGCCCGGCTGACGGAGGCAATCCTGGCCAAGGCGGCGAGCGAGCCGCTGGGGAGCGGGTTCGAGTACGACATCTATCCCGTCGGTCTCGAAGGTCGCTACGAGGCGCAGCGTCGCGCGGTCGGCCATGCGATGTTCGAGGCGGTCGGGCTTGGGCGCGAGGACAAGGCTGGGCGGATGGCGCAGATGGCGCAGAACTGGACCGGATTCGGCGCGCCGGTGCAGCTGTTCACCTATACCCGCAAGTACATGGGTCTGCCGCAGTGGTCGGACATGGGGATGTGGCTCCAGACGGTAATGCTGCTGCTGCGCGAAGAAGGCCTCGACAGTTGCGCGCAGGAGATCTGGGCGCGCTATGGCGAATTCATGAGGGCCCAGCTGGAGATCGACGACGAGCACATGTTTTTCTGCGGGATGGCGATCGGATATCGCGATCCGGCCGCACCGATTAACACTTTTCCGGTTCCACGGGTTCCGCTCGCCGAAACGGTCGCATTCAAGGGATTCTAAGGGGTTAACCCACAGGAATGGTGCGTGGCCGTGACTTCCTTCCCCTTGGAGCGCGGCATCAAACGCCCTATGGTGTGCCGATAAGCATAAACCCGAGGGTCGCAAGCAGTAGGACAACACGGCGCTCCCCAAGGGGCGACGATGGGGAACTGGCATGCGAATCATTTTCGTTGCGATCCAGTGGCTGCTTGCTTTGGCGGGCCTTGCGAGCGTCGGTCAGGCGCCCGCGGCTCTGGCGCAAAGCACTGCGCTGCCGCTTTCGGTTCGCGACAGTTTTCCGCTGGGCAGCGGCGGCAATGCCTTGTGCCAGGTGCAAAGCCGCGCCACCGACGCCGCGATCCAGGGTCCGTTCGATCGGGCCTGGGCGGTGGTTTGCCGCGATTCGGCGCTGCCGGTGGGCTATGTCTTCGCGTTGCGCCGCGACGGTTCCGATCCCGCTGCCCGCCTCGCCGAGCGCCGTTCAAAAGACGTCGATTGCGCAGGCATGGTCGCCGCGGCTTCGACCACCGTCGCTGGAACGCGCGAACAACGCTGCCATTGGCGCGATCCGGCACTGGATTACACCGTGGCGACGACCGAGCGCGGCCGGGTAAGCTGGTTTGCCGAGGGCTTCGCCGCCTACAGCTCGGCGCTTGACCTGGCCTTGCGCTCGCTGATCGCCGACCGGGCAGTATCCGGCGAGGTCTCGGTCGCGACCACCTCGATCGGCGATAGCGAGGCCTATGCGCGGATTCAGGCGACGACCCTCGATCCCGCAATTGCGCTGGCCGAAGGCTATCGTCGCAACAACTCGGGCGACTACGCCGACGCGGCGGCCTATTTCGAAACGCTCGACCAGCGCCAGGCCGGACAGGCCACGATTGTCGGCGACCGCGTCGAATTCCTCGTCAACGCCGCGCTCCAACGCTCGAACCTCGGCCAGTTCGGCGAGGCCAACCGGCTGTTCGCCGAAGCCGACGCCCAGCCGCCAGGAAGCGCAGTGGTCGAGCGGCTGCGGCGCAACTACGTGGCGATCCACAAGATTAACCAGGGCGACTACGCTGGCGCCGTCGCCCGCCTTGCCCAACCACTGCGAATGCAGAGCGCGATGGGCGCCGACATGCTGCGCCAGCGGCTCGAGGTCAGCCTCCAGCTTGCCGGTCGGGTCAACGCCGCCGATCCCAAGAACCGCGCGCTGGGGATCAGTGACGAATTGAAGCTCAGCGACGAGGAGCGCGCCGCGATCCTCGATGCGCAGGCGCAGGCGCTCAGGGGGACCGCGCTGCGGCTGGGCGGCGACCCTGACGCGGCTCGCGCCGAACTCGCCGAGGCGCTCGACCGGGCGGTGGCGGTGCGCAACGGGCGGGTGGTCTCGATCGTCCGCCTGCGCGCGCAGATCCTCAGCGAACTGGCCAAGATCGACGAAGCGCAGGGGGATTTTGCCTCGGCCGAAGCGCTGCTGCGCTCGGCCAACGAGATCGTCGCGGTGCAGTATCCCGAAACCCGCAGCTATGCGGTGTCGGAGGCCGAGCTGGCCGCGTTTCTGGTGCGCCGCGGGCGCGAGGAAGACGCGCTCAAGCTTTATCGCGAAGTAGTCGATCGCTCCGCAGAACGGCGCGATCCGCTGTCCGGGCTGAGCCGCCAGATGGCGCCCTATTTCGATCTGCTGGTCGCCCGGATGGATCGCGATCCCGGAGCATCGGCGGCGTTCTTCACTGCATCGCAAACGCTGGTACGCCCCGGCGTGGCCGAGACCCAGGCGGTGCTCGCGCGCGAATTGTCGGGCGGAGACGACGAGGCGGCGCGGATGTTTCGCCAGTCGGTCAGCCTGACCCGCTCGATCGAGCGCGCGCGAATGCAGTACGCGGCGCTTTCGCGGCTCGATGACGCTGCTGCTCGCGCTGACGAGATTGCGGCAGTCGCAACGCAAATCCGCGATTTGGAAGCGCAGGAGCGGACCACTATCGTCGGGCTCAACGCGTATCCGCGGTATCGCGCGGTGGCCTCGCGGGCTTTGGGTGAGGCCGAGCTGAAGTCGCGGCTCAAACCCGGCGAGGCTTATGCCAAGATCGCGGTGCTGGGGCAGAAAGTGTACGTCTATACCGCCGACAAGGACGGGGCGCGGGCCTATCGTGCCGGGCTGACTGCCAGTGAACTGGAACGGACGGTTTCTGCGCTGCGCAACTCGATCTCGCGCTTCGACGGCCAGAATTATGTGACCGAGCCGTTCAATGTCGCGCTTTCCCGGAACTTGTACCAGTCGCTTTTCGCCCCGGCGGGCGAGCGCCTGATGGCGGCGCGCCATCTGATCTTCGAGCCCGACGGGGCGATGCTCAAGCTGCCGATCAACCTGCTGGTCACCGACGACGCCTCGGTCGCGCGCTACACGGCGAGCGCGGGCAAGGCCGATGGCGATCCCTATGACGTGACGATGGTCGATTGGCTGGGCAAAGCCCGTCTGGTCTCGACCGCGGTCTCGGCGCGGGCGTTCATGGACGGGCGCGATCTGCCCGGCTCGAACGCGCCCGAAGCCTACCTCGGGCTGGGCCAGAACGCGCGGGTTTCGCCGACGCAGGCGCGCGCCAGCGGCGTCCGCTCGGCGACCACCGATGCGGAACTGGGCTGCACCTGGCCGCTCGAAGTGTGGAACAACCCGATATCCGATGCCGAGCTGATCGAGGCACGCAGCCTGGTCGGTGCAGGCGGCAGCGACCTCATGACCGGGGCGGCGTTCAGCGATACTGCGGTCAAGGGGCGGACCGATCTCGATCAGTTCCGCATTCTCCACTTCGCCACCCACGGGCTGGTGACCCCGCCCGAATCCGGATGCCCGGTACGCCCCGCGCTGCTGACTTCGTTCGGACCCGCCGGGCAATCCGACGGGTTGCTGACCTTTGGCGAAATCTTTGAACTCAAGCTCGACGCCGACATGGTGATCTTGTCGGCTTGCGACACGGCAGGCGAGGCCGACGTCCAGTCGACCCGCGAGGCCGGGGTGGCGACCGGCGGCGGCACTTCGCTCGACGGACTGGTGCGCGCGTTTATCGGCGCAGGCGGGCGTGCGGTGCTGGCCAGCCACTGGCCCGCGCCCGACGACTTCAACGCGACCGCGCGGCTGATCACCGGCCTGTTCTCCGCCGGAGCGGGGGTCTCGACCGGCGAAGCGCTGCTTTCGGCCGAGCAGATGCTGATGGCCGATCCGCTGACTTCGCACCCTTATTACTGGGCCGGGTTTGCGGTGGTCGGCGACGCGACGCGGCCGCTGGTGCGCAGCAACGTCGCCCAAGCTTCTGCGGACACATCGCCGTTGGCTACCACGTCTGGCGCTGCCGCAGTGGCTGCCGGGAGCCGATGAGGCATGCCCGACCGGCACAAGGCTCCACCGGACACCCCCGGCGAAAAGGCGCGCAGCGTGCGCCGGGTCGTGGCCCAGCTGGGCGCTGCGCGGATTGTGATCGCGCTGCTGTTGCTGGCCATCGCCTTGCAGATTGCCGCGCTGAGCTGGCGCCTGCCGCTGCTGCGCGATGCCGAAAGCGCGCTTTACGATCTGCGCGCGGCCAATCTGGCGCCGGGAGCGGATACCGACAAACGGATCACGCTGGTGGTCTATACCGCCGACACCAACCGCGCGACCGGGCAAATCTCGCCGGTCGACCGCACCATCTTGGCCAAGGCGCTCGCCCAGATCGACCAGCTGGGGGCCAGGGCGGTGGCCATCGACGTCTTGTTCGACAGTCCGCAGGACGACGATCCACTGCTTCAGGGCACGCTCAAGGCGATGAAGACCCCGGTGTTTCTCGCCTTCGCCGACGCCAGGACCAACCCCGACGCGATCACCTATGAGCAGGAGCAGGATCTGCGGACCTATGTTGCCGCCGCTGCCAGCCCCAAGGTCAGGCCGGCCAGCATCCTGCTCGAAACCGATACCGACGGGGTCGCCCGGCAATGGCCGAGACAGTACGCTGGCCTGCCGCCGCTGCTGGCGGTGGCGATGAGCCAGGCGGGGGGCGACGGCGACGGACGCTTCGCCAGCTATACCGGCCCGATCCGCTTCCGCATGCCGCTATCCTCGGACCGGCCCGTGTTCGACAAGATCCCGATCGACCTGCTCGCAGACCCGGACAGCGCGCCGCTGGTCCAGGATGTGATCAAGGGCCGCTATGTGATGATCGGCGGCGACTTTTCCGATTTCGACCAATTCGACACCCCTTTCACCCGCACCGGCAATCCGATCACGGGCGAACGGCGGATGATCGGGGTGGAAGTCCACGCCAGCATGCTCGCCCAGCTGCTCGACCACGCTTTGCCCGCCACGGTGCCGGACTGGACGAAGTGGATCGCGGCGGCGGCGGTGATGCTGCTGGGCGCGGCGACCGCGTTGTTCAGCGGCCGGGGCGCGGTGATCGGACTGGCGGTGATGCTCCAGTTCGTGCTGTTTCTGGTGATGCCGTTTCTGCTCGAACGCTGGGGGTTCGACACGCTGGGCCTGCCTTCGATGGGCTGGATCGTGGGTTGGCTGCTCGCCTATACCGCGATCAACGCGGCGATGCGGGTGATAGGCGCGAAGCAGCGCGAGTTCGCACAAGGGGCGCTGGGCAAGTATCTGCCGCGCTCGATTGCCGCCGAAATCGTTCGCAACCCCGATCGCCTCTCGCTCCATGGCGAAAAGCGCGAGCTGTTCTGCGTGTTTTCCGACCTTGAGGGCTTCACCAAGCTGAGCCACGCGGTCAAGCCCGAAGTCTGCGCCGCGCTGCTCAACGACTATCTCGACCGGCTCAGCGAGATCGTCCTCGAATTCGGCGGCACACTCGACAAGTTCGTCGGCGATGCGGTGGTGGCGTTCTGGGGCGCGCCGATCGCCTATCCCGACGACGGCGAGCGCGCGATCCGCGCGGCGTGGGCGATGAATCGCGCGGGCGAAGACTTTCGCAACTCGGTCGGCGAAGACGTGCCCCCGGTCGGACGGACCCGGGTGGGGGTCCATTTCGGCGAGGCGGTTGTCGGCAACTTCGGCGGCGACAAGCGCATCCAGTACACCGCGCTGGGCGACGCGATGAACACTGCTGCGCGGCTCGAAGGCGCGAACAAGACGCTCAAGACCGGGGTGCTGGTCAGCCGCGAGGCCGCCGAGCGCTCGGGGCTCGATTGGTTCCGCCCGATGGGCAGGATAACCTTGCGCGGGCGGTCGACCCCGGTCGAGGTCTTCGAGGTCGTCCCCGATCTCGCCGAAGATCAACGCGCGGTGGTAAGCGAGCTAGTCGAGGCGCATGCCGCAGGCGATTCACCGCTTGTGCAACGACTCACAACCAAGCTCGCGCAGTTCGGGCAGGACGATGCCCTGGGCAA
>JANMPV010000395.1:0-3224 GCA_031370045.1 Novosphingobium sp.
GCCGTTGCCGAACAGGCAGCCTTCGACGCGGTCGGCGCCCGCCATCAGCCCCAGCTCGCACGCGGCGATCCCGGTGCCGCGGTCGTTGTGGGTGTGGAGCGAGATTACCACACTCTCACGGTTGGGAATCGTCCGCCCGAACAGCTCGATCTGGTCGGCATAGATGTTAGGGGTGGCGCACTCGACGGTCGAGGGCAGGTTGAAGATAATCGGCTTTTCGGGGCTGGGCTGAAGCACCTCCATCACCGCCGCGCAGACCTCGACCGAGTATTCGATTTCGGCGGTCGAGAACGTTTCGGGGCTGTATTCGAAATGCCAGTCGGTGCCAGGATACTTCGCTGCCTGATCGCGCAGCACCTTGGCACCTTCGATCGCGATCTGCTTGATCTCGTCCTTGCCCATCCCGAACACAATCCGCCGCCATGCGGGCGAAATCGCGTTGTAGAGGTGGACAATCGCGGTCTGTGCGCCCTCGAGGCTGGCGAACGTGGTCTCGATCAGATCGCGGCGCGCCTGGGTGAGGACTTGCGGGGTGACCCCATCGGGAATCCGGCCCGAACGGACGAGACCCTGGATATAGTCGAAATCGGTGGCGCCCGAGGCGGGGAAGCCAACCTCGATCTCCTTGATCCCGATCTTGCACAGCAGATCGAAGAAGCGGGTCTTCTTCTCCGCCCCCATCGGATCGATCAGCGCTTGGTTGCCATCGCGCAAGTCGGTCGAAAGCCAACGCGGGGCGCGGTCGATGACGCGGCTCGGCCATTGCCGGTCGGGCAGGTTGATCGGCGGAAACGGGCGGTACTTGGCCGATGGATCGGAAAGCAGGGGCATGGAACAAACTCACTGCGCTGCGGTGCGACGATGGACTGGGCGGCTTCCCCCGGGGCTCGGCGCGCCCGGAACAGCGCGCGGATCAGGCCCGGGGGCGGATAAGTCGCAAAGGTAGGGCGCGGCGCAAGGTCATCGGGCGAGAGCCTATGCGCAAGCCGTGCCGCGTTGTCCAGTCCGCAGTTCGCGCAACAAAGTTGCTGAGTTGTTCGCTGAGCGGCCAACACCCGTGTTGTCCTTGCCCTTCGCGCAAGAGCGGCTAGCGTCGGTGACCATGACAGACACGCCAGACACCTCCGCTCACCCGCTTTACGACGCTATGGGCCTGATCCGGATCGTCTCGCTTGACCCGGCCGGTCGCGCGACGCTGGAATACGAGGCGCGACCCGAAATGTGCCATTCGGGCGGAGTGGTCCAGGGCGGCTTTGTCACCGGGTGGATCGATGCGGCGATGGCGCATGCCGCGATCGCAGCCAACGGCATGGATGTGACTCCGATGACGCTCGAACTCAAGGTCAGCTTCTTTGCCCCGGTCCGGCCCGGGCTGGTGGTCGCCGAGGGCTGGGTCGAGCGCGCGGGCCGCCGGACCGGCTTTTACGAAGGACGGTTGCGCGATGCGGCGGGTACAGTTCTGGCCAAAGCGAGCTCGACGATCATGCTGGCGGATCGCAAGCGCATCGAAGCCGCGGCCCGGGCCGCCACGGGGGCAACCGAATGAGCGGGATAAAAACCTTCAACCTGGCCATTCCCCAATCGCAGATCGATGATCTGAAGGCGCGCTTGGCAGCCGCGCGCTGGCCCGAGCGCGAGACAGTCGACGACTGGTCGCAAGGCACGCCGCTCGCTGCGTTGCAGGAGCTATGTGCGTATTGGGCCGACGGGTACGACTGGCGGCGGTGCGAGGCGCGGCTCAATGCGCTGGGCCAGCACGTGACCGAAATCGACGGGCTCGACATCCATTTCCTCCATGTCCGCTCACCGCACGAGGGCGCGATGCCGCTGATCCTGACCCATGGCTGGCCGGGATCGGTGATCGAATTCCTCGAGGTTATCGGCCCGCTGACCGATCCGGTGGCGCACGGGGGCAGGGCCGAGGATGCCTTCCACGTTGTCGCGCCCTCGCTCCCCGGGTTCGGTTTTTCGGGCAAGCCGAGCGCCACCGGGTGGGGCGTGGGCAAGATCGCCACCGCCTGGGCCGAACTGATGCGCCGCCTGGGCTATGCTGAATGGGTCGCACAAGGCGGTGACTGGGGCGCGGCGGTGACCACCGCAATCGGTGCGCAGGCCCCTGCCGGGTGCCGCGGCATCCACGTCAACATGCCCGTCGCGCGGCCGCTGCCCGAAGACCTCGCCGCGCCGTCCCCCGCCGAGCAGCGCGCGCTGGCCGCGCTCCAGCACTATCAGGATTGGGATTCGGGCTATTCGAAGCAGCAGGCCACGCGCCCGCAATCGGACGGCTACGGCCTGGTCGATTCGCCCCTTGCGCTGGCCGGGTGGATCCTCGAGAAGATGTGGGCGTGGACCGACAATTCGGGCTCGCCCTACGATGCGCTGAGCCGCGACGCGATCCTCGACAACCTGATGCTCTACTGGCTCCCCGCGACCGGCGCTTCGTCGGCGCGGCTTTATTGGGAAAGCTTCGCCCGGTTCGGCGACGGCGACGTCAAAGTTCCCGCGGGCGCGAGCCAGTTCCCCAAGGAGATCATCCCCGCCCCGCGCAAATGGGCCGAGCGTCGATACAAGAACTTGGTCTATTGGAACGACCTGCCCAAGGGCGGCCACTTCGCGGCGTGGGAGCAGCCCGAATTATTCGTCGGCGAGTTGCGCGATTGCTTCCGTCTGATGCGCTGAGGCTCACCCGCAACGGAAAATTCTGATCTTCCCGCCCGCATCCAGTTCGGCGTTCAACCGCTCCTCGCTGTAGTCCATCGTCACCGCGTCGTCCGGGCCGATCCAGCGGATGCGATTGTGGCCGACCGCCTCGATTACTTGGGCTCGCACGTCGGGGGTGGCATTCCTGCCGACGAACCTGGCCGCCTTGTCGGCGCCGCATTCCGAAGAGGCTGCGTTGGCTGGGGGGCGGGGAGTGGTTGCGGACATGGCGGTTTTGCTCGGCGAGGGGGCAGGGGACGGCGAGGCCGGAGCGATCGATGTTGGGACTGGCTCGATGGTCGCATTGGTGGTCGCCATCGTCGCCGGGGCCGACGGCGTCCCGCTGGCCGCCGTTTCGCCGGGGGTCGTCTGGTTGCACGCGGACAGCGCCAGCGCGGCGGCGGCAACAAGCAGGATCGAACGCATGGCTATCTCCTCGGTGGCGGGGCGACCCGCGATTTGCGGCTCAAACCCCCGATACCACCGCCCGGTTCCAGCTTCTAGTTGCGGGCCTTATCGACCAG